>JAYUEZ010000052.1:0-48470 GCA_043738965.1 Gammaproteobacteria bacterium | reverse complement strand
GTTTTTAAGCGGTGGTACCAGCGGGATCTCGGTCTCGGCCAACTCGTGCGCGAACTCATGTTCTTCCAAGATCGCGGGATCGGACCATCGGCCAGGGCGATAGAATTTCGCGATGACAGGTTCGGCGTCGTCGACGCCCACGCGATAGACGCGATTCTCATAGCTGTTCAGCGCGAGCAGGCGGCCATCACAGTGCAGGCCAATCGATTCGACCGCATCCAAGATCCGATCGGGGGTCAGCGTCGCATAAGGCGCGTCCGCTGTCGTTGACTCCACCGCGGCAGCTACCGGCAGCGGCGGTGGCGTGGAACACCGTTTTGTCACGGTCGTTTCCGCGCGACCAGCGGCGTGTACCAATCCGCAACAAGATCAGCCATTAGCCACACGACGAAGGCGATGACCGTACCGCCGCGGCCGTACGTCATTTGCAACCAATTCATCGACAATAGCCAGACCATCATTTCGACCGAGAGAATGGGGATCCGCCACGCGGGATTAGTGCCGACCTCCGCGCCGCAGTCGCGGCAGCGCACGCGCCAGAACATCAGTCCGAACAGCGAAATCGAACGCTGCTGGCAGCTAGGGCAATGACGATGCATGCGGGTTCAGCGCGACACGCGCCGGCGCGCGGCGGCGCGTCGTTCGCGGCGTTTCAAGCGCGGACCGGCGGGCGCAAACGCTACTGCTTCCACCCGGTCAGATTCGGCCGGTAACCGCCACACCGCGGTGGCGAATACCACAACCCACAACGACAAAATTCCACTCGCCAGCCGCTGGAAAAGCCCTTGCCATTCGGCATAGAGAGTCATCAACACCAACGACGTCGCGCACCACGCCGCGGTGCCGATGCCGAGGGCCATCAAATGCCGCAGGCGCGTATAACGATTACCGACCACTCCCCACAAGACAGCGGCGAGCATCATCAGCCAATAGCCGGCTTCGGCGAAACGCCCGTGCCATTCTTGAGTGAGCGAAATGACGTGCGGATCGCATCCCGGCTCGCAGGGGTAAAGCCCCGCGCCAATGCGCGCCGCGCCGCCGAGCGCCAGCGCGAGGATCGCGAATGCCGCTCGCCAATCACGCCGGAAGCGCCAACTGAGCGCCAGCGCAAAAATCAGATAAAGCGCCCCGGTAAAAATGAAGCCCGCGTTACGCATGAGCGCTTGCGTGGGGCTGCCGCGCGCGGCGAGTTCGCTGATGAAATTGGTGAGATGGCTATACCCGGGGAATTGCGTGGCACAGTACGCGATGATCAAGGCCCACCAGACAGGCGCGATAAAACCACACGCCAACCCCGCACGGATTACCCAACGAGACAATGCAGCAGTCTGCGCCATGACGATCCTAAATCATTGGCGTGACAGTATACGGAATCGTTCGACCCTGCGGGCGCATGTTGATTAGCCTTACCTTTAATTACAATGCCAGCGCACTAGTTTCGACGACCAATCCAGGAAGGTCTGACATGAAGAAAGTTGTTTACGCACTTCTACCGCTCGCGCTCGCTGCCTGCGCGACCAACAAACCGGTCCTCTATTCCGCGAGCGGAACACCCGCCAACGCTGACTCGGCGATTGCCGAGTGTCAACAAATGGCGATTGGCGCTGGCGCGCAACCGACTGGCGGACAAGTCGGACAAATTGCACGCGACAGTACCAAGGGAGCGGCCGTCGGTGCAGCGACAGGCGTCGTGGGTGGCGCGATTGCTGGCGCGGCCGGGCGCGGCGCTGGGATTGGGGCTGCCACTGGCGCGACGTTCGCGCTGATCAATTCGCTGTTTTCAGCGCCGGCGCCCAATCCCGCTTATCGCGCGTATGTCGAGCGTTGTTTACGAGATCGCGGATTCGATCCCGTGGGTTGGCAATAAGTCTGCCGCCGCCACGGTTCAGAGATTGCTCTTATGCTGCACGCCATCGACCGGCAGCATGACACCAGAAACCCAACTCGCTTTGGTGGACGCGAGAAACACCACGGCATTCGCGATTTCTTCCGGTTTGCCCATCCGGCCAAACGGGATCGTGCTGACCACGCCGTCGTAGAAAGCTTTATTGCCTTTGTGCACGCCGTCCCAAAAGCCATCGGGAAAATCGATCGAGCCAGGGGCCACGCAGTTGACGCGAATGCCTTTGGGCGCGAGTTCCATCGCCATGCTCTTTGAGTGACTGATCAATCCCGCCTTCACCGCGGCATAGGCCGCGACACCGGGCAAACTCGCTTCGAGTCCCGAGATCGAACTGATGTGGATGATGGCGCCGCCGCCTTGCTGTTCCAGCCACGGCACGACTTTCCAGGTCGCGCGCACGGCGGCCATCATGTCCACCGACAAGCTCGCGGCCCAACCGTCTTCGTTATCGGTCACGCCGAAGCCGGACGGATTGTTAACTAACACATCAACGCGCCCGAGCGCGGCGTGCGCGGCATCGAGAAACGCTCCGAGTGATTTCGCATCACCGACATCACAGCTCGCGGCGTGTACTTTGCCGCCCAGTGCAGCGAGCTCGCCGCGCGTTTTTTCCAGCGCTTCGGCGCCACGTGCGCAGATCGCGACATGCGCGCCCTCGCGCGCGAATTCCAGGGCGATGGCGCGACCGATGCCCTTACTCGCGCCAGTCACGATGACGCCTTTACCTTTTAGTCCAAGATCCATGATTCCTCCATTTCGCGGGGGCTGAGCTAATTCTGTCCTCGATTTCTATTGGGAAGCTCTGCACTTTTGCAGAGCTTCCTTTGTTATCTCTTCGCGGGTGCGACGCGTAAGGTCGTTCCCGCAACGTCGACTACCATCACTCGCGTGCCGACTGGCAAGTCAGTGCCTTCAACGCGCCACAACGTGTCATCGACGTGGATACGACCGACGCCATCGACAATGGGCGAGTCCAACGTGAAATGGCGGCCCCTGTAAGATTCACCACGCCGGTTCAAATTGGGATGCGTGGTCACTTCTGGATTCGCGATTCGATAGCGCCGCCAACTCATGATCGCCGCCACCGCCACCAGCGCGAAGATCACCACCTGCGCCTGCCACGCAAGCCCAGGGAACGCGAGCAACGTTAAGCCCGCGACCACGGCACCAACGCCGAGCCAAATAAGAAAACTCCCCGGCAGCAACGTCTCGGCGATCATGAGCACGACGCCTAGAATCAACCAGTGCCAATAGCCTAACGTCACGCCAAACGGACTCACGATTTTTTAACCTGACCCTGCAATGCCTCGCGGGCGATTTCGCCAATGCCGCCCAGTGCGCCGAGCAGACCGGCGGTTTCCATGGGCATGAAGATGATTTTTTGATTCGGCGCGAGCCCAATGCTGTGCAAGGCTTCGACATATTTAAGCGCGACGAAATAATTCACGGCTTGCACGCTGCCGCTGCTGATGGCGTCCGATACCACGCGCGTGGCTTGCGCTTCAGCTTCCGCCAACCGTTCGCGCGCCTCAGCGTCGCGAAACGCCGCTTCGCGACGCCCTTCCGCTTCGAGCACCGCCGCCTGTTTCTCACCTTCGGCCTTCAGGATGGAAGCCTGTCGCGCGCCCTCGGCTTCGAGTATCGAAGCACGTTTTTCGCGCTCCGCTTTCATCTGGCGCCCCATGGCCTCGACCAGTGCCGGCGGCGGCGTGATGTCTTTGATCTCAATGCGGGTTACTTTGAGGCCCCACGGATGCGTCGCTTGATCGACCACGGTTAGCAGTTTGGTATTGATGACATCGCGATTCGAGAGCGACTCATCGAGATCCATAGAACCCAGCACGGTGCGAATATTCGTCATCGTCAAGTTCAAAATCGCGTATTCGAGATTGTTCACTTCATAGGCAGCGCGCGCGGCATCGAGTACTTGATAGAACACGACCCCGTCGACTTTGATTGCCGCATTGTCCCGCGTGATGACCTCCTGCGAGGGCACCTCGAGGACTTGTTCCATCATGTTGACCTTGCGGCCGATGCTATCGATGTAGGGAACAATTAATCCGAGCCCAGGCGACAAGGTGGTGCGGTAACGTCCGAAGCGCTCAACCGTCCACTCGAAGCCTTGCGGCACAATCTTGGCGCCCTTGTAGAGCGTGACAATGACGAGTGCGACAAAGCCCAAAACGAATAGGCCGCCAGTATCCATGATGCCTCCCAGGGCTTTGCCCAGCATGCGCTGGGGTGCGCTTATTCTAACGAGATTGAGTCCTGAGAAGCGGACGGACGGCGTCACAAATTGGCGAGTCCGACTTCGAAACAGCGCCCAATCAGATAAGTTGCGGCCCCTGCCGCGCCACCGATCAAGACCATGCGTGCCCCGCTCCACCACACACTGCGCCCGGTGAATAAACTGAGCGCGGCGCCGATTGACATGAGGCCGAAGGTGGCAACGGCGGCGGTTGCCACGAGCGGATTGCCGTTCTTGAATAAAGCCAACGGCAGCAGCGGCAGCAAGGCTCCCGCGGCAAACGCGCCGAACGATGCCAGCGCCGCGCCCCACGGCGAGCCTAGATCATCGGGATTAAGGCCGAGCTCTTCACGGGCCAGCGTGTCCAAGGCGTGTTCCGGATGCTTGATCAATTCGCGCGCGAAATCGCGCGCGGCGTTCAGATCAAGCCCGCGCGCGTTGTAAATGAGCGCGAGTTCCTCGACTTCTTCATCGGGATAGCTCGCGAGTTCGGCGCGTTCGAGCGCGATCTGCGATTCAAAAACTTCGCGTTGCGCGCGCATCGAAACATATTCCCCCGCCGCCATCGATAACGCGCCAGCGAGTAGTCCGGCGGTCCCGGTCGCGACGATCGCGGCGTGATCACTACCGGCGCCCGCGATACCCATGATTAAGCAGGTATTGGAGATGAGTCCGTCATTTACGCCGAATACCGCCGCGCGCAAATTACCACCGCCAGCGACCCCACGATGCCGCGCGCCTACCTCATTCACCTGCGTCGGCATCGCATGGCTGACGACCGCCGCGCTCGCCTGCAATGCCGACAGTCCGCGCACCTTCATTGCCGCCAACACCGGTTTGAGTGCGCGTGGGCCAAAGCTACGAATCAGCCACGCCACGATTTGGGCGCGCGTGCCGGGTTTAAATTCCGGCGCAGGCTTGATCGACGTCGCCCATATTTCAGCTTGATCATCCGCCGCGTCCGCCAGCGCGTTAAACATGTGCGCGAGTTTTGGATCTGCTTCGCCGCGCGCGATGATGCGGTATAGCCAGGCGGACTGGCGCTCTTCGTGCCAAGAGATGTAGTCGGTGTTTGGGATTGGATTCATCGCAAAAGACTAACACGTAGATCCCGAATCGGGTTGCCACGGTGCATGCCGAACTCATGGATATTCAAAATCATGGCGAATCTAAGCGAACGCTCGCGTGACGATTCGCGCGGCGTCATGGCATTGCGCGCGCACGGCGCGCGCTGCTAGCAGCTGATTCCGCGCCCGGCGGAGATTGTGTTCGCCGGACGAACCGAAGCGTGTGATATCCCAACCAAAGTAGCTTTCGTTCAGCGCATCGGCCGCAAAGCGCATCGCCAATTCGAGACAAATGATTTCGGTGGCGAGCACGATCGCGCTCGCTTCCGTGGCGGTTATGAACTCACCAGCTGTTGCCGCATAACCAGCAATCGCCGCCGCGAATAGCGACAATTCAAATGTGGCGGTCAGTGCATCCTCCGCGCTCAGGTTGCACCAGGATCGAAACGCATCGCCGAGTTCAAAGGGCAGTGGCGCGCGGATTAGCGTATCGAGATCCACCAAACACAGCGGCCGAGCGTCGGCATCGAACAATAGATTGGAGAGTTTGGGATCACCATGAATGAGCCGCGGCGCGGTCGCGGGCAGCGCCGGCAAGGCGGCGAGTTGATTGGCGATAACACTAGCGAGCTTCCGCACTTCGTCATGCAAACGATGCGTGGTGTGCGTCGCGAGCGCTGCGATGAGCGCCGTTTGATGCCGCTCTGGGTCATGGACTGCTGGTCTCGGACATGGCAAGTCCGCGGTAAACCCTGCCATGGTCGCGTGAAACGCGCCGAGGAGTTTGCCAGCCGCGGTGGCATGAATTAGATCCGGCAGCGTGGCGAAACTGCGCCCAGGCACAAAAGTCAGCACGCGCCAGGATTGCCCATCGACTTCGACCCACAACGCGTCGTTTAGCGTGTGTTGCAGGCGCGGGGTGCACGCGCCGTGCTCGGCCAAATAGCGAGTCACTACATCGATGTTGGAATTAATGGCCGGCGGAAATACCGGATGCAAGCGTTGTAGAATCCACATGTCCGCGTTTCGCGTGACGACTTTTAGCGTCAGATTGATCAAGCCACCACTATGCTGCGTTAAGCTCGCGGGCTCTATTCCGTAGGCGGATAAAACGGTCTCGGCGACCTGCGAGGTTTCGGAATCGATGATCGACATTCGCGACAATGGAATTAGTTTGGCTCGATTCTACACGCTGGGGCACCGCTGAAGGAGCCGCGCGCATTACCTTTCGCCGTCTCTATTTCGCACGCCTTGCTCTGCTCTTCCTGCTCGGACTAAGCGGGTGTGCAGAACTCCCTAACACCTCACTCGCGCTGGTCGAACGCTCGTCGGCCGCGTGCGTCGCGGCATTCGAACAACTGGATGTCGTGGTCGAACGGGCCGGCTTACGCGATGCGGAAGCGGCCAGCGTTCTCGGATTTCCATTTTTACGTATCGATCGTCTGCTCGCCGCCGTCGGGGCGACGGTACAAGATCCAGTCGGCCGCGCGACGTGGCTCGCGCGGTTGGCGGCCCTCGATGCCGTCGCGCGCCAACATGAGCTCGTGAATCTCGCGGGAGTGCATCGCGAACCCCTGCCAACGCGTCTCGCGCTGGACGAATGCCGACAATCACTAATAACCGAAATCGCCAGTGACCCACAGCGGTTCAACGCGGTGCGCGCCGCCGCCGTGGTACCCGATGACTATCGCACTTGGCAGCGAGTGGTCGGCATCTATCCGGTGGCCGCACGCTTCGCCTTGTCGGGACTCGCGGGACTGCAACGTGATTTCCCGGTCGCACCGCACTTGTCCGCGTCTGACGCAGGGGTGCTCACTTATGGATCGAGCGAGGCCGCTCCGATGACACCAATGGCGTTTGCCCGCGATGCGCTCCAGTTCCCTACCGTGCCTGACGCCCTACTCGCCCAATTATTTGCGCGCCATGCGCCGCAATGGCGGATCGCGACACTGAGCGACAATGACCGCATCGGTCATCCCGTGTGGCGGCACGGCCGCGTGGCGGTCGATACCAGTGCACCGACGGTTTTTACTTACTTGAGCTATACGCGGTTCGAATCGCGCCTGTTGTTGCAATTGAATTATGTGGTGTGGTTCGCGGCACGCCCGTCGTCTGGACCCCTCGATTTATTGGCGGGCGCGTTGGACGGTCTCACCTGGCGTGTGACCTTGGACGATGATGGCCACGCGCTACTCTACGACAGCATTCACAATTGTGGTTGCTATCACCTTTGGTTTCCGACGCCGCGCTTGGCGCTGCGTAAACCAACTGAGGCCGGAACCGAACCGCCGTGGGTTCCATTCGAAATTCCGGAAGCCGGTCAAGTGGTCGTCGAATTGGCAAGCGCCACGCACTATGTGCGTGGCATTGGTTACGCAGACACCACGCCGCCGATCGCCCTCGCACGCGCCGACTATGACGTGTTACGCAGTCTGCCGCAGGACGCCGCACAGCGGCGCCGCGGCATCTTTGGCACGGATGGCGTCATCGCGGGCAGCGAACGTGGCGAGCGCTTTGTACTGTGGCCGCTCGGCGTGCCAGCGCCCGGCGCGATGCGGAGCCGCGGCCATCACGCCACCGCGTTTGTCGGGCGTCGGCATTTCGATGACGCGGATTTGATTACGCGCTATTTCCGCCGCAAATAACGTTGATTATTTGCTGTCCGACGCCGCTAGCGCCTGGCGTAGGCGCAGTGCTTCGGCCCGGGCTTCGTCGCGCTCTCGGGCTAGTTTGGCGGATTCGGCCAGCGCTTCAAATATCAATCGCTCAGCGCGTTCGGCGCGCTCTAGCGCAGCGCTGCGTTGCTCACTCAGATCTGTTTCGACGTCAGTCGGTCCCACGGTGCGGCGCCACAGATGTTTGATAATCGAAAAGCTCGGCCACACCTCGTCGCTGATCCCGACGCGTGCGCGCAGACCATCGAATTCGCCGCGCGCCATATGTTCGCCCGCGGCATCGTGCAAAAATTGCAGGAGCTCAAGATCATGATGGGCGTGTAGCACGTGACGCGCTTCGCGGGTGAGCGAGAACAGCGCGCGCGCTTCATAAAACCCGGCTTCGTCTTCGTCAAAATCGATCTTCATCCGCGGGTCCGTCGCTGGCGGTTCGTTCTACAAGGTTTCGGCATGCAATCCAAGCGCGTCTATTGTCGCGCGTTCTCCCGGATGCGTCACTACACTGACGCTACCCGGATGACCGCTTAGATAGCGCGACACGACGCGCGCGAGATCCTCATAACTAGTACCCAATACCTGACCGCGAAACCGCGCCCGAAACTCTGGGGTGCGTCCTTGTTGCTGGCTATAGAACGCGTCGATCGCGGCGCCGGCCGGCGAGCGCGGTTTATCGAGCGCGCGAATAACGCCCAAAATCGACTCTTCCAGTCGTAAGGCGTCATCGGTGCTGGCGAACCAGTCGCGCGCGCGATCGAAATCGACCAGCGTCTCAGTCAATCGTGGATCACGGTACGAATAGAAAAAGAAACAACCACTGTCACTATCGAAACTCGCGCCGCCGCCATAGGCGCCGCCCTTCTCGCGAATCGCCGGATGCAAAAAGCCATCGCTCAAATAGCGGCCCAAGACAGCTAGCGCCGGGGCGTCGGCGTGGCCTTCGGGCACCGCCGGATAGGCTTTCGCGCAAAAATTCACATCGGCATTCGCGAGCCACGCCGTCGCGCGCGCCGCTGGCGGCTCGGGGATGGCAAAGCCTGGCGCGTTGGTGGTCGCCGTTGACGGCGCGCCACCCTGGAGTACGTCACGCGCGAGCACCAGTGCTTCCTCTTCGCCCACCAGCAATATCTCGCGTTGAGCCCGCAGAAGATGCCGACGCAAGTTAACGAAGGTCGCGAATAATCGTTGCAAGGAGGCCGGATCTTTGCCGGCCAATGCTTCGAGCTGCTGAACTTGTCGAATGTTGCTGGGCCCGTCCCATTCATCGGATAGCCAACCGCTCTTCGACAAGCCACGGGCGGCGCTATGCATGGCCAATTGATGGCCACGCTCGCTGATGCCAAGCTCTAAATCAGCGCGCGTTTGGGTCAATAAATCCATCAAGCGTTCGGCTTCGTCGAAGCGAGCGACGGTAACAATTTCATCGACCGTCGCCAGCAACGCTGACGTGTGACGGCGTAAGCCTTTGGCCGACACCACGAACTGGGCATGATGTTGGGTGAGATCTGAAACCCGACTACGGACCACGCTGGTCGCCGCGAAATGACCAAATTGCGAACGACGCGTCTGCGTTTCCAGATACGTTTCGCGACCCGCGCCGAACTCCAGCAGATAGGCCGAGAATAATGGCAGCAGCGCCAATTCTTCGGCGGTCAACGCGGGCAAATCGAAGACGATTTGCGCGTGGACCAAGCCGTTCGTCCCGCGCCGATAAGCGTGAACGCGGCGCCCATTGATCGATTCCACCTGGCCGATGACCGGCGCCGCGGAAGCCGGCACATCGGCCAAGGTAATTTTCGGCAAGATATCGGGATCATCGCGCCGCGCTTGACGAGCCGACAGGGCTTCGGCTTGGCGCGCGAGATCGGTTTTATCCGCATCCGATAGTGAATTAAACAGGGCCTTCAGCCGTGCGCGTTCGTCGTCTTGGTCTTGTTTGCGTTTGCTCGAATCGGGCGTCATGACGACCCTAACCCGATGCTGATTATTGACCAGCATTTCCGCGATCAGGCGCTTGAAATAGGCGGGATCGAGAATTTCCTCACGTAGTTCGGCGAGCAAGGTATCGATATCGAGCAGCGCCACCGGATCGCTGCGATACATCGCGCCTGGTAGCGCCCGACTCATCAACTGCAAGCCATACGGATAGTGATCGCCACTGATGTCGCGTTGTGCCATCTCGATTTTATCGAGCGCGGCGTGTAACACCGTCGCCGGCACTCCATCACGTCCAATTTGCGCGAGTAGCGCAAGAATTTCCTCCTCGAGACCACCGCCGTGCCGTGGATCGGAACCTTCCACGCCACAATAAAATGCGAGCTGCCGCGCCGAGTCATCGACACCGCATAGTTCGGACGGCGCTTTCGCATAGCGGGTGGTCTCAAGGTAATGCCGCAGCGGCGACGCACTATGTTCGAGCAGCACTCCGGTTAGGAGCTGCGCCTCCAACATTGTCCGCGGCTGCCCGGTTTCACCGAGCAGCCAGCCCCACACGATGTGCGTGGCGTCGATTGCGTCCGCGGCCTGCTCCACGGCATACGTCACCGTCGCGGCTCGCGGGGTGTTGACGCGTGGTTGTAAGTCACTGACGATAATTTGCGTCGAAGATTCGAAACGGGTCAGCGCCAGCGCTTCGAATCGCGCTTGATGATCCTGCGGCGAATAATTGCCGTAGGTCAGAAAAACGGCTTGGCTCGGATGGTAATGTCGAGCATGAAACGCTTTTAACCGCTGATGGGTTAATTGCGGGATCGCCGCCGGATCACCGCCGCTATTGAAGCGATAAGCGGCATTCGGAAACAGTGCCGCTTGCAGATGATGCCACAACTGCGACACCGGCGAACTCATCGCGCCCTTCATTTCGTTGAACACCACGCCCTTGTAGATAACGCCTTCACTGGCGTCGTCCGCCAGTTCGACGCGATAGCCTTCTTGCGCAAAATCGAGCGGATCTAATTTCGGAAAAAATACCGCGTCGAGATAAACCGCCAGCAAATTATCAAAGTCCTTGCGATTGCGCGTGGCGAAGGGATAGGCCGTACTGTCACTGCTGGTGAACGCATTCATGAAGGTGTTCAACGAACGTCGGAGCATCATAAAAAAGGGATCGCGAACTGGATAGCGTTCACTGCCACACAGGGTGGTGTGTTCGAGAATATGCGCCACCCCCGTCGAATCTTCAGGAATGGTCGGAAACGCCACCATGAACGCGTTATTGTCGTCGTCGCAGGCCAGGTGTAGATGACGCGCTCCCGTCCGCGGATGCCGATACGATTGAAATTCAATATTCAGCGATTCAATGCGCCGTGCGCCGTGCTGCGTGAAGGAAGATTGGGTCATGAGCAGTTCCGTGAGTTTGTTTGTTCGATAGCCGTGAGGATCTCACGTAATTCCAATAATGAGCTAATTTCGACCTGGGCGCGACGGAGACGCGAAATCATGTCGGAGAGCGCCCTAAGAACGCTAGAATGCTCAATCTTTTTTTGGAGCAGCCCCATGCCATCGTTCGATGTAGTTTCGGAAGTAAATCTACATGAGCTGACGAATGCCGTTGACCAAGCCAAGCGCGAAATCGCCAATCGGTTCGATTTCAAAGGGACCGGCACCGAGATTGAGCAAGACGCGCATCGCATGACCATCATCGCGCAGTCGGAGTTCCAGGTAAAACAGGTAATCGAGATCTTGCGCGGCAAGATCGCCAAGCGCGGCATCGATGTCGCATGCCTGGAAGAAGACGCGCTGTCGCAATCACTGAGCGAAGCGCGACAAACGCTGACCGCGCGTCATGGCATTGATAAAGAAGCCGGCAAAAAAATCATCAAGTTCATCAAAGACGGACAACTCAAGGTCCAAGCACAAATTCAAGACGAACAAGTGAGAGTCACGGGTAAGAAGCGTGATGATTTACAGGCCGTGATGGCAAGTTTGCGCGGCGCCGCGCTAGGGCTGCCGTTGCAATTCACAAATTTCCGTGACTAGGCTCATTGCGCGCCAACGACCATTTATTCTTTCGAACCCTTAGGTCGCGCCGCCTCTTCAATGAATCGTTTCGAGACCGAGCATTTTTATCACTGCCCGTATTGCGACGCCTCGATCTCGTGCGTGCTCGATCTCTCGGAAAACGCGCAAGAATACATTGAAGATTGCGAGGTCTGCTGCTGTCCTATCGCGCTACGCTACGCGGTGGAAGACGATGCGTTAACGGATTTTCGGGCGACGCGGCTTGACGATGTCTGATGCGGTCACCCTCATCGCTTTGTTACTCGGCGCAGCGGGTATTTGGCATTGGAGCGTGCTCGGACGCGAACGCGTGCTCGTCATCAGCACTGAACTTTGTCGCGACCTTGGCCTACAACGGCTCGATGATTCGGTAGCGTTGCGCGGTATGCGGCTGCGTTGGGTCGACGGCCCGGCAATCGAGCGTCGTTACGAATTTGAATTTAGCACCGACGGCGCCGATCGCCGCCGGGGCGAAATCACCTTGCGTGGTTTAGCCCTGATTTGGGCGCGCCTGGCGCATCCGAACGGAGCGATTTTCATCGACCCGTCATCGGGTGCGATTCGTTGACCGCGCGATACGGGGTTACGACAGGAGCTATTCGTCCTTCAAGCGCGCTGCCAGCTCCTCGATCAATGTTTGGTCATGGTGCTTGGCGGCGACTCGTGCCGCCTGTGCGCGTTGTTTGATTCGCTCGAGATGCGCTTTTTGATTGGCAAAGGCTTGGCTTGATGCCCGGCTCGCGTGCGCGGATTCCTGTTCGCGTAACCACGCCGAAATCTCCTGTTCAAAGCGCCCGCGCGTTGTTGCCTCGTCCTGCCGATGCTGCGCGAGATTTTCCTGATTACGGGTCGCTGCTTGTTGCACCATCAAGTGCGCCGCCTCGGCCGCGGACGCCTTGGCGCGCGCCGCGCTGACTTCAACCTCGATGGCGGCGATATCAGAGGCTAACTCGGCTTCACGCGCGCTATGTGAATCACTGTCTTTCGCGCGCGCGCTTGCCAATTCCCGGAGCTGATGCTCCAGGCGCTGCTGCACCGTGACCGCCTGCTCGCGCGCGTTTTGCGCATCGCCCAACGCAGCGCGCAAGGCCGCGGCTTCGGACTCGAGACGCGCGCGCTCGGCGCGGAGGTTCTCT
Organism: Gammaproteobacteria bacterium; assembly: GCA_043738965.1. Taxonomy (GTDB): domain Bacteria; phylum Pseudomonadota; class Gammaproteobacteria; genus CAIKBL01. The sequence continues at coordinate 35,445 of JAYUEZ010000052.1, read as the reverse complement.
TCCTCGCGCGCGCGCACTTGTTGATGCGTTTGCTTGTACTCCTCGATGATCCGTTCGGCTTCCTCGGCGGCCGCGCTCCGTGCGGCTTCGGCGGCCGCTTTCTCACGACGCGCGCGCTCTAGCTCCTCGGCATTCCGCGCGAATTCAGCTTCGAGCTTGCGCCGTTCGCCATCAACCTTGGCTTGAATTTCGTCGCGTAATTTGCGTTCGATTTCAAGTTGGCGCTGCTGGCGAAGCTCGGCCTCTTCAGCGCTGGCGATGCGGGCTTGTTCGAGCTCGACTTGCAGTTGTTTGGCCTCGGCGAGACGCAGCATGGCCTCGTTAGACTCGGCTTTCAGGCGGTCACGCTCGTCCGCCAGCTGCAACTCAGCGGTTTCCTTCATGCGCTGCAGGCGCGCTAGTTCTTCCGCCTGCCACGCGTAACTTTCTTCGAGCTTTTTCTCTTCTTGGCGTAGGCGTCGCTCGGCGTCCTCACGCATCGCCTGAATGCGCTCTTCTTCGGCCTGATGGCGCAGCGCGGCTTCCTGTTCCGCGTTGCGCTTCTCGATTTCTATTTGCTCCTTGAGACGTTGCGCTTCCTCCCACGTGCGTTGTGCGCGCGCGGCTTCCGCCGCGAGACGCTCTTGCTCTTCGGCAAGTTTTTGCGCGGCCTCGGCTTCCAGGCGCGAGCGCGCCGCCTCGGCTTCCTGACGCATGCGCTCCGCCTCTTCGATTCGCGCGTTGGCGGCTTGCAGGCCAGCCTGTTCGCGTTCGCGCCGTAACACGGCTTCACTTTCTGCTTCGCGCTTTTCGAGTTCCAATTGCGCCTTGAGGCGTTGCGCGTCTTCCCACGCTGCGCGCGTGCGCGCGGCTTCGGCTTCAAGTTTGGCTTGCTCTTCGCGTAGGCGGGCTTCGGACGCGGCTTCGAGTTCGAGTCGCGCGCGGTCGGCTTCTTCGCGAAGCTGCAACGCTTCCACCTGGCGCCGCGCCGCGAGCTCCGCTTCCATGGCCTCATGCGCGCGCAGACGCGCCGCGTACGTCGCTTCGATGTCGTGCTGCCGCGTCTCAAGTTCGGCGCGCAAACGACGCGCCTCATCCTCTAGGGCCTGGCGTGCTTGTGCGGAATCCGCGACTAGTTGGGCTTGCTCCGCCGCGAGCCGCTCACGTAATTCAAGATCTAATTTCGCGCGCCCGGCCTCGGCTTCCTCTTTGAACCGCTGTGCTTCCTCCAATTTACGCACTACTTCGTGCAGATCGGCCAATTCTTCATCACGTGTAGTGCTTGCCGCGGTCGACCGTGCGTGATCGGCCTCTGCCGCCATTCTTGCCTGCTCCGCGGCGACGCGCTCACGGATCTCAATATCCATTCGCGCGCGCAGCGCGGCCGCGCCTTCATTCTGCCGTTCGATTTCTTCAATTCGCCGTCGTGCTAATTGCTCTTCAGCTAATTCACGCGCGCGCGTTTCGAGTTCGCTTCGCGCACGTTCCACATCGATCGCGAGTTTGTCCTGTTCGACGGCAATCCGTTCGCGCAGCTCTACCTCCATTTGCGCCCGCGCCGCCGCCGTCTCTTCCTTGAAACGTTGCGCTTCGTCCTGGCGCCGCTGGTGGTCCTGTGCGGCGGCTAGCTCACGCGCGCGCGTTTCGTATTCCAGGCGCGCGCGTTCTGCGTCGGCGGCGAATTTCGCTTGTTCGGCGGCAATTCGCTCGCGCAGCTCTACCTCCATTTGCGCGCGCGCGGCTTCGACCTCTTGTTTGATGCGTTGCGCTTCTTCGAGCTTGCGATTGGCTTCGAGCAGCTCGGCCTGCTCTTCGCTGCGTGCCCGTGTCGCGGCTTGTTGCGCCACCTGCTTGGCCTGTTCTAGCTCACTCTTGAGGCGCTGCGCTTCCTCCCAGGTTCGTCGCGCCTTGGTTGCTTCTTGTCCGAGACGCGTGCGCTCGGCGTCGAGTTGCGCGGCGGCAACCTTGGTCGATTCTTGGCGTGCCTGTTCGGCTTGTTCTTTGAGCTTCCGCGCTTCGTCAAGTTGGATGTTGGCTTTCGCGAGTTCCGCTTTCAGCGATTGCGCGCGCAGGTCAGCTTCGATTGATTCGTTGTCAAAATCCTGCTCCGCGAGCCCGCTGCTACGGCGTTCGGCGTCGGAGCGCTGCGAGGCCGGCACGGTGGCGCTCACCGGCATAGTCGTTACTTGGGCGACCTTGAGCTCGGGTTTACGTGCCGCTGGTGGCGACGCGGCGAGTTTGACCAGGCCATAGCGATTCAAGCCACCCGCTAAAAAGTGCACATCAAATCCGCGTTCCGACAACAGGAAAGCACCGACCGAACTCCGCGAGCCGGTGTCGCAACACACGATATAGACCTTATCGTGATCGAGTCGCTCCGCATGCATGCGCAAGGTATTGAGCGGCAGGTTCAGGCTGCCTTCCAAATTGCCCTGTTTGTGTTCTTCAGGGAAGCGCACGTCGAGCCACAACGCGCCATGCTGATCGACCAGGCGCATGGCTTCTTGATGACTGATATCGCTTAGTAATGGCTTTTTAATGAGCTCGACAAAGTCGGATTTTGTCAGTCGCATTAGCGTGCCATTGGTCAACATCACCACGGTCGCGTTGCGTTTGGCGTCGGCGACCAGGGCTTCCTCGCCGAAAGTATCGCCGGGCCCCAATTCAGCGAGTTTGATCGGCATTTTGCCGGAGGCAATTTGTCGACTCACCTGGCAACGACCGTATTGGATCACGTAGTAGTAGTCACCGAGGTCGCCCTGACGAACGACGATGTCGCCGGACTTAAATTCAATCGGCTCAAGGCTCGAAAAAATCCGTTGGATGTTGGCCGCCGGCACGCGTCCGAATAGTTCGGACTGCAGCATGCGCGTCATCCAATCCGCATCATCCTCGGCGCCGATATCATTGACACGCACGTCGCGCGGTTCACCCGCGCCATCGAGCGCGAGCAATTTATCCAGTAGATCGCGGCTCACGCGGAGGACATTCGAATCACTCACCGCCCGCGCCGACAACTGACGCGGCTGCAGCTGGGCCAACGGATGCACCGCGTCCGCCGTACCGCCGGTGATTTTCTTGACTAACTGCTGGCCCGAAAAGAGTTCGAGATGGCCTTCGAGTAAAAAGAACGTATAACTGTCCTTGTCCCCTTCATGGAAGACATAACTGCCGCGCCGGATTGGTAGCACGTCGGCTTGCGTGAACAGTTGCTGCCGCCGCGGTACCGACAACCCGTTCAGTGGAACGAGCATGCGCAAAACCGCGGCAAAGCGTTTTTCGAGCGACACGGGTGCCGTCATGTCAGGTGCGGACGACATAATTTCCATCGGCGAAGTGGGGCAGGTGCGTTCTCACAGGATCGAATTAAAGCAAGCCAAATCGCGTGGCGCAGGACCAGACCTAGGTGTTTGTGATAGCGGTCACGCATTCTCTATGATCCTCGCCCTAGGCACACGACTAGGCTGATGCGGACCGGGTATCGGCGTTTGGGGCATTTGATTCAGCAACAAAAATGTCCGTTGCGTCACAAATAGCGAATTGGCAGTACCCGCGGCAGATTCCGTATGCCATTGAGGGCCCGTATCGATGCGTTTGATTATACCTACCGAACTCGCGGTGCCCAGCGGAATTTGACCCTGAGCGGGTAGTCGCGCGGATTAGTGCCGCATTTTTGGTTCGTTAGGCGTAGAATTTGGACGTCAACGGCACCTGTGAACTGGACTCGGCGATATAAGGGTGGGGTAGTGGACGGCGGGAAAAAATCACTCGAACGCCGGCTTTTTGAGCTGCAAGTCGAGCATCGGGATCTCGACGAAATTGTGCATCGCCTTAACGATTCCGCACCGCTAAACGAATTGCTCATAAAACGGCTGAAGAAGCGCAAATTGCAGCTTAAAGATCAGATCACCCGACTGAAGAGCGCACTCATCCCTGATCTCGACGCTTAAACTCATGGCAGAGGCTCAAAACCCGTTTCGTGAACGTCTTGGATTGTTGGTTCCCATCAACAATCTGCAACCCAAGCAGCAGGAACAATTGCTCGCGGCAGCGGAAATCCTGACGTTGCGGCGCAAGGAGTACCTGTTTCGGCAAGGGGACAACGACCATTATTCGTTTTACTTGCTGGCCGGCGAATTGGAGATGGTCGCGGGCGACCAATTAATCAAAAAAGTCATCGGTGGCGAGGCAACGTCGTTTCATCCACTGGCCCAGCTGCAGCCACGCCAAATGTCAGCCGTGGCGGTAACCAATGCGCAGATCTTGCGGATCGATCGTCGCGTTCTCGACACGCTGTTAAGCGTCGGAACCGACGCGCGCGCGCTGGCGGCCTTACCTGCCATCGAAATCGAAGAATACACGACCGATGGAAGCAACGATTGGTTAGCCACCCTGCTCCAGTCAGAGTTATTCGCGCGAATCCCTCCGTCCAATATCCAACGCCTCATCGATACCCTCGAAACCACCGAAGTGAAGGCGGGCGACGTCATCATCCAGCAAGGTGCGGCGGGCGATTACTACTACGTCATCCAGACGGGAACGTGCGAAGTGTGCCGGGCCACGCGAGTCGGAAAGGAAATTCGCTTGGCGGAGCTGGGTCCTGGCGATACCTTCGGTGAAGAAGCCTTGGTGTCAAACGCCACGCGCAACGCGACGGTGCGCATGCTGACCGACGGCGCACTCGGCCGTCTAACTCAGGAGCACTTCATTGAACTCATCAAACGCCCAGTCCTCCAGGGGATTTCGCTCGCCACGGCAACCACCATGGTCGCCGCTGGCGCGCGCTGGCTCGACGTGCGATTTCCAGAAGAACATAGTGCCAACGGGCTACCGAACAGCATTAACATACCGCTCAGCTTGTTGCGGAATCGACTCAAGGGAATCGACCGCGACGTCCAATATATTGCGTATTGCGATACCGGTGGACGCAGTTCCGCTGCTGCCTTCCTGTTAACCGAAGAAGGTTGTGACGCGTATTTCGTCGAAAATGGTGGGATCGACGAAATCGGCGCGCAGCAGGCGCGCACAGTCGCCGCAAGGCCAGCGCCGACCATCTCGGCCCCGCGCGACGAACTCGTTGCCGCCGAAGCGCTGGCGCTGTCGCTCGCGGCGGACGTCGAGCGCGCGCGCTTGCAAATCGAAACGGCGCAGCGCTTGATGATTGAAGCGGCGGCCGCGAAACGCGACGCCGAACAATATGTACAGCAGCGCTTGCAAGGTGAGCGCGCCGCTATCGATAAAGCCGCTGCGCTGGTCCAAACCAAGTTGGCGGAAGCGCAGCAATTCAAGGCTGATCTCGAACGCCAACATGCCGCAGCAGTGGCCGAAGCCACGCGCCAGCGCACGGCGCAGGACGCACAAGCCGAAGAATTGCAACGCAAAATCGCGCACGCCATGCAAGAAAAGGAACAGCGCCTCGAGGAGGTCTATCGCAAGCAAGCGGCGCGACTTGAACAATTGCACGCGGAACATACCGACACGCGCAAGGCCTTGGATCAGGCGTGGCAGGAACTGGAACTGGAATCGTCGAAAAGCCGTGAACGCCTAGCCGCCGCCGAGCGGCTCGAGCGCGAAATCAAGAAGCGCGAAGACGCCCAGGCACAATCCATAGCGGAGCGTGAACAGCAAATCCGCGACACGTTAACCGCCGAACTGGCGCGTGAGCGGCAGCGCTTCGAGGTTGAGTTCGCGCGCTCCGCGGCCGAAATCGCGCGCGTCCGTCATGAACAGCAGGCGGCCGAAGCGGCCTCCCAGGCCGCGGCGGACGAAGCCCGCAGGATTATGGCGGAATATCAAGCGACCCAGCAGCGACAACTCGCGACCTTGCAACAGAGCCTGCTGGCCGAGCGTGCCGCCGTCGTCACCGAAGCCGAACGGATCCGCGCCGAAATGGCGGTGGCGCGCCAGGCCAAAACCAACGCGGAAGCCGCGCGTGACGCCGCCGAGCGTGAACTTTCCGTCGCGCGCGAGCGTCAGACCACGAGTGCGGCCACCGAAACTCACTTACGTACGCATTTACAAATGCTCGAAACGCGGGTGGCGAACGCGGCGCGTGGGGTGTCTGACGCCGAGACTGCCACCTCCAACGCAGCCGAGCGACAACGCGGCAACGCGCAACGCCTGGAGCGCACTTACAGCTCGGAAAATGAACTTGATCGGCTTCTGCACCACGAACTCGACGAATGGATCGAAGAACAAGAACGCTTCCACGGTTCAACTGAACAACGTGCGGAACTCGCGCGCCAGCAGGCTCAAACCGAACGTATTAAACAACGCGCGGCGGCCGCCAAGCAGGCTGCCACCAATAATGTGTTTTCGCTACTCGACGAAATTGCTGGCAAGATTGGCGTCGAACTGTAGCGTTCCTTTCGCTGCCGCCTCAGCGCTTGAACGGTTGCGAGGGCCCTGATGCGATTGACCCCCGATGTGTTATTGCTGCTGCTCGGACTGGCGTGCGATGCGGCGCTGGCCGCGCCCGCTAGTTTTCGCGCCGGCCCCACTCAAACCACGTTACTCGAACTCTATACTTCGGAAGGCTGTAGCAGTTGTCCACCGGCTGATCGCTGGCTCTCGGCCTGGGTCGATGACTCGCGGCTGTGGCAAGAGGTCGTGCCGGTCGCCTTTCATGTCGACTATTGGGATGACCTCGGCTGGCAGGATAGTTATGCATCAAATGCCGCCAGTAACCGGCAACGCACGCAGGCGGGACACAGCGCGGCCGGGGTGTACACGCCTGAATTTATCGTCGACGGTCACGAATGGCGGGGATGGTTCGATGGCGCGACGCTGCCGCGCGCGACGGCGAACGTCGGGAATCTTGAGGTGCGGATGATCAACTCAGCAGTCGAAATCCAGTGGCGACCGCTGATCCCCGGGACCGATTTCATTGTCCACGTCGCGGTGTTGGGGAGTGGCATTAATAGCGCGATTGCGCGTGGCGAAAACGCTGGCCGTCAATTACGCCATGATTTCGTCGTTTTGGCCGATACCGAAACCGCTCTGGACGCCCATGACCGGCAATTTGATAAACGGCTGGCGCTTCCAGTGCCGACGGCGCCCACACCGCGCCGTGCGTTGGCGGTATGGATCGAAGACGCTGCATCGCGCCGCCCGCTGCAGGCCACGGGCGGATGGCTCGACTAGGCGGCGTGCCCCACATCGCAGTCGGCGTCGGGGTAGAGATGTTTAATTTGCTCGGCAAAATACGCGTCGATCAAGCGTCGTGGGATCGGGCGCAGTTCGAGGAACTGGAAGCCCAACACACAACGGGACTCCTCGTTTACGGTCGCCGAATAGACCAGCCGTACTCCCACCGATAAAGTCTCTGGCCCACTCATCAATGGCAACACCGCGGTCGCGTGCAGAATGGATTGGTTCATGGCCTGAATCTTTCCCCCCAGCGGGTGGATAATTTGCGCGGTGACGACGTTACATTGAACCTGCAAACCGTCCGGTGCGAGGTTACGCAGCCGCGCCGCACAGTGTTGGCCGAGCCCATTGCGGAACGCGACGGGAATTTCCAGCGCGATTCGGGGATAAACGCGTTGATCGCCGTCCATGACGGGCATCGGTTGCCAAGTGGATGGGCGGTGAGCGGTGCCCATCAGTGGGCGATTTAGATGTGGCATGGAAGTACTACCTCAGCCGTTTTTTTATTCCGTTGGCGGAGAAGCTTAGCGGCCGCGCGAACGCATACTCGCGACGTAGATCACGGAAATTGACGGTCAATTAGACCTGCCACAGTCTTTTACATCCGGGCGACGTGGTGCTTTCCTTGAACAGGTCGGATAATTTGCTTGGTCTAGGGTTGATGCGGCAGGTTCAATTCAGCCGCGAACGCGCGCGCCGACTCCCGCTCCGTTTCTGATAATTGATTGAATAGCAGCTCGGCATTTTGGGCCGCGACGGGCAAGCCGCCGACCGCGGCATGACGAAACCAGCCATAGGCTTTGACGGGATCCGCAACCACCCCTTCGCCGCTTAAGTAGGCTGAGCCCAAGGCATTTTGCGCCAGCATCGAGCCGGCGCGCGCAGCACGCTCCCAGCACTTAGTGGCCATTGCGAAATCGCGGCTAACACCCACTCCTCGGCGGTAGGCGATCCCAAGGTTATAGCCCGCATCCGCCTCACCCCCGTCAAACGCGCGCCGCCACCAGTCGACTGCCGCGGCAAAATCACGGGCGCCGCCGTCTCCTCGGTAATACATTGTGCCGAGGGCTGCGGCGGCTCGCGCGCTCGAATGCTTGGCGGCCCGTTCAAACCAGAGCCGAGCTTGCGCGGGGTCGCGCGCCACGCCAAGGCCATCGCGATAGATCGCACCCAGATTATGTTCGGCTTTAACGAAGCCCTGGTCTGCCGCGCGCTCATACCAGGAGTGCGCGACCGCGGCATCCGCCACTGTGCCCCAGCCTGCGGCGTACATAACGCCCAAATAAAACTGCGCTTCGGCTTCACCGGCGGCGGCCGGCGGCGTCAATTCGGTGATGGCCCGGCCGTAGTCACTGGCGCGAAAGGCGGCGACACCAGCCGCCAAATCCGCCCTGGCGCCACTCATCACGAGCAAGGCCAACGCGGCGCAGGCGGCCAGTACGAACCTTTTCACGCCGGATAAATGCACGCTATCCATACCAATCCTTCGCGCGATATTTGAGAATAGGACCCTGCTTGGGTCAGCTAATTCCGCCGACATGCGTTTCGAGTTAAGGATTGCATAGCCCTAAGTTGCCCGGTCGCGCATGGCGCGCCTTGCATTACAATGCCCCGACAATTCATCGATTGGAATCCATCATGGCCACCGAGCGCTTTACCGGAACTGATACCTACGTCGCGACCGACGATCTCATGATGGCGGTTAACGCTGCAATCACGCTCGAAAGACCACTCTTAGTCAAGGGCGAACCAGGCACCGGCAAGACCATGTTGGCGGAAGAGATCGCCCGCTCGCTCGACCGCCCATTAATCCAATGGCATATCAAATCGACCACCAAAGCGGCCCGTGGCCTTTACGAATATGACGCCGTCGCGCGCTTGCGTGATTCGCAGCTGGGCGACAATCGAGTCCACGATATTCGTAACTATATTCTTAAAGGAAAATTGTGGGAGGCGTTCGAGTCATCGGTCCAGCCGGTATTGCTGATCGATGAGGTCGATAAAGCGGACATTGAATTCCCGAATGATTTATTACAAGAACTCGATCGCATGGAATTCTTTGTCTATGAAACCAAGGAAACCATCAAAGCCGTGCAACGGCCCATCATCATCATTACCAGCAACAACGAAAAAGAACTCCCGGACGCCTTCCTGCGCCGTTGCTTCTTTCATTACATCCGGTTTCCGGACCAGGAAACCATGGATCATATTGTTCACGTGCATTATCCGGACATTAAAAAACGTCTGCTCGCCGAAGCCATGCAATGTTTTTTTGAACTGCGGGAATTGCCCGGCTTGAAGAAAAAGCCATCGACCTCGGAGTTGCTTGATTGGATAAAGCTGCTGGTCGCCGAAGATATTCCACCCGAGGCGCTACGCGAGAAAGACTCGCGCAAAGCTATCCCGAAGCTCTACGGCGCCTTGTTGAAGAACGAGCAAGACATGCATCTGTTCGAACGCCTGGTATTCATGTCGCGAGGACGCAGTGCTAACTGAGTTTTTTTATCGCCTGAGAAAAGTCCAGATCCCGGTCTCGCTCACCGAGTATCTGACCCTGCTCGGGGCGTTGGAAGCAGGGGTGGCAACCTCGTGTGTCGACGATTTCTATTATTTAGCACGCGCCACCTTGGTCAAGGACGAGCGCTTCTTCGATCGTTTCGATCAGGTGTTCGGGGATTATATTCGCGGTCAGCAAACCGCCTTTGACGAGATCCTGGGCGAGATCCCGTTGGAATGGTTGCGCAAACAAAAAGAGCTAAATCTCACCGATGAAGAGAAAAAGCTGATCGAGAGTCTCGGCGGTTGGGACAAGTTGATGGAGACGCTAAAGCAGCGTTTGGAAGAACAGAAAAAAGCCCATCACGGCGGTAATAAATGGATTGGCACCGGTGGCACGTCGCCGTTCGGCGCCAACGGTTACAATCCGGAAGGGATCCGCATCGGCCAAGCGAGCGGACGCCAGGGGCGGGCGGTCAAAGTGTGGGATAAGCGCGAATACCAAAATCTCGATGACCAGGTCGAGCTTGGCACGCGCAATATAAAGATTGCGCTGCGCAAGCTTAGGCGCTTTGCGCGCGAGGGCGCCGAGGAAGAATTGGATCTGGACGATACCATCCGCTCGACCGCGCGGCGGGCGGGCTTGCTCGATATTAAACTGGTGCCGGAACGCCGCAATACCACCAAGGTGCTGCTGTTTTTGGATGTTGGCGGGTCAATGGATCCGCACGTTAAAGTGTGCGAAGAACTATTTTCAGCGACACGCACCGAGTTTAAACATCTCGAGCATTTTTACTTTCATAACTTTGTGTATGAAACCGTGTGGCGCGACAATCAAATGCGCAACAACGTGCGCTTACCCACTGCCCAGTTGATGAACACCTTTAGCGCCGATCACAAAGTCGTCATCGTCGGCGACGCGACCATGAGCCCCTACGAAATCATGGCGGTCGGTGGCAGCATCGAGCATTGGAATGAAGACGCGGGCGCGACATGGATCGCACGCCTGTTGGCGGTTTACTCCCACGCCGTGTGGCTGAACCCGCAACCTGAGGACTATTGGAGCTATATCCCGTCGATCGGCATAGTAAAACAACTGTTTTCGGATCGGATGTTTCCACTCACCATTGATGGTCTCGATCGGGCGATGAAGGCGCTGAAAAAAGCGCATTAGCCCTGCGTTCCAACCCGTGAGGCATCGTCACTCGTTAGGTGTGCTCGCGCTACTCCTCGCCGTAACCCTCGCGCCGCGCGCGCGCGCGCTTTCGCCCGCTGAACTCGCCATCATCATCAACGTCGATGATCCGGCAAGCGTCGACACTGGTGAGTACTATCGCGCCCGGCGCCAAGTCCCCGCCGCCAATGTCATTCGCATTCATCTCGGCCCACCCCAGCAAAACCTGGCGCCAGCCGATTTCGAGGACGCCCAGCGCCAGGTCAAGGCGGCGACCAGTCCCGCCGTACAGGCCTATGCGTTAGCGTGGACGCTGCCGTATCGCGTGGGCTGCATGTCGATCAGTTCGGCATTCGCCTTTGGCTATGGCACGCGATTTTGTGCGACGGGATGCAAACCCACCGCGCCGAACCCTTTTTTCGACAGCGCGTCACGCACGCCGTATCAAGACTTCCGCATGCGTCCGACGATGCTCCTCGCGGGCACGACGCCGGATAACGTTCACCAACTCATCGAGCGCGGCGCACATAGCGATGCGTCGCTGCCGAGGGGGCGCGCCTACCTTGTCATCACACACGACACCGCGCGGAATTCGCGTAGCCCCCTATTTCCCGCTATTCGCGCTATGTATAGTCCGGCGATCCCTGTCGACGTCATCGAAGCCGATGGGATCCGCAATCGGTTTGACGTGATGTTTTATTTCACAGGCACGACCGCGGTACCGGGACTCGAAACCTTGGGCTTCTTGCCGGGCGCGGTGGCTGATCACCTGACCTCGGCTGGCGGTCAACTCGACGGTCACGGACAGATGAGCGCCCTACGCTGGCTCGAAGCGGGCGCCACCGGCAGTTACGGCAGCGTCGTCGAACCTTGCAATTTTCCACAGAAGTTTCCGAATCCCGGTCTGGTATTGAAGTACTACCTGGCCGGCGAGTCCCTCATCGAAGCGTATTGGAAAAGCGTCGTTTGGCCGGGCCAAGGCGTGTTCATAGGCGAACCGTTGGCAGCGCCGTTTCGCGCGCGCACGAACTCATCAACACCAACCCACTAGGACATGTTGGACTGACCGCAAGCCGCTCCTTCCCGCGACAATGAGCCTCTAGCCCCGCGCAAATCGTCTACTGTTGTCGTCAATTAACGTCACCCTCAAGCACGCGGCGTGGCGCGTGGCGCCGTGGAATTCAGGAACCACCGGCAACGCCGCTATAGAACCGTGACGTGGTTCTCGCTGTGTCAGTCGAATGCTGAACTTCGTCGCATCTCGGTCATACAACTAAGCTAGCGTCGAGCGCCTGGAACGGCTCTTGCCTCTAGTAGATTTAAGAAGATTTCGAACGCTGGACCATTGGAGTTAGGAATGAAAGCCATCCCGTCGATTGATCGGCGTATTGCGCGCTTTAACGGCTACCAAGATATGAACGGTGAGTTTGTGCCATTCGCGATGTCGGATGAAGTATTCCGCCGCGCGCGCAAGCTTGGCGCAAGGGTGCTGCTGCGTTTGGAGCTTGGCGACAATCAGGAACTCCAAGGCTTGTTCTACACCAACGACCGCAGCTTGTCGGCGTAATTCGAGCGTCCGCCACGCTTCGTTGATCGGGTCACTTTACTAGCGCGAACTTCGCGTTAGTCCCCACGCAGTAACCGCCCGCTAAAAAAATTCATCGACCGCGGGCTGATGAGACGGTTATCGGGTATGCGCGAGTTGCTACCGTGATCCGCGTGGATTACGCTGCCGGGCTCCGCGCCGGCGCTTAGGCCGCTCCGTTCGTGCCGACGCCGTCGCGAATTACTCGTGGGATTATCAATGACTCCGAATGAACTAAGCGCGCTTGCCGCCGCTGGCTATAACCGTGTACCGATCACGCGCACGGTGCTGGCCGATCTGGATACTCCGTTGAGCGTGTACCTGAAGCTTGCCGCAGGGCCGTTCAGCTACCTGCTTGAATCGGTCGAGGGCGGTGAAAAATGGGGTCGCTATTCGATCATTGGGCTACCGGCACGCACCGTGATCCGTGCCTCCGGCGCCGAAATTACCGTAACTACCTCAGGTCAGGTGATCGAAACCCACCACGCGAGTGACCCGTACGAATTCGTTCGCGACTTTCTCCACCGCACCAGAATTCCAGCTCTCGCACCGGCCCGCTTTGCCGGTGGTTTAGTCGGCTATTTCGGTTATGACACCGTCCGCTATGTCGAAACCAAATTAGCCGCGACAACGCCACCTGATTCGCTGCAAACGCCCGATATCTTGTTGATGGTCGCGGATGAATACGTCATATTCGATAATCTGAAAGGCGAGATGCAACTGGTCTGTTACATCGACCCGACGATCACCACTGCCGTCGAGACGGCTCTCATTCGACTGCAGACACTCGAAGCGTTGTTGCGCAAACCATTGGTACTACCCATCGAAGCAATCAACTCCGCGGCAATTGCCGATCACGATTTTGTTTCGGAGTTTGGCGAAGCGAGATTCATGCAGGCGGTGGATCGTATTAAAGAGTACATCATCGAGGGCGATGTGTTTCAGGTGGTGCCCTCGCAGCGCATGTCGACCCCGCTCAAGGCCACGCCGATCAGCGTCTACCGCGCGCTCCGTCATTTAAATCCTTCGCCGTATTTATTTTTTGTTGATCTTGAAGCGTTTCAAATCGTCGGCTCCTCGCCGGAAATTCTGGTGCGCCTGGAAGGCGACACGATGACATCACGGCCACTTGCTGGAACACGGCGACGCGGCGCCACGCCCGAAGAAGATCGCGCCTTGGAAGCCGAACTGCTCGCGGATCCGAAAGAAATCGCCGAACACGTGATGCTGATCGATCTCGGTCGCAATGACCTTGGACGCGTGGCCCAAGCCGGTTCGGTGAGGGTCACCGAAAAACTTGTGATCGAACGTTATTCACATGTCATGCACATCTCGTCAAACGTCGAAGGCACGCTGGCCAAAGGTCATGATGCACTGGATGTACTGCGCGCGACGCTGCCAGTTGGAACCCTGTCGGGGGCACCGAAAATTCGAGCGATGGAGATCATCGATGAACTGGAGCCCGTGAAGCGCGGGATTTACGGCGGCGCTGTCGGCTATCTCTCTTGGAACGGCAACATGGATATGGCTATCGCGATTCGCACCGCCGTGATTAAGGATGGCCGACTTTACATTCAAGCCGGCGGCGGCGTCGTCGCTGATTCAGTGCCGGCTTTGGAGTGGGAAGAAACGCTCAACAAGGGTCGTGCGATGTTTCGCGCGGTGGCCATGGCCGAACGCGGTTTGACCGCGGCGCCTTAAGCCGGCCAGAGGCTAGAAGCCATGGCTATTCAATCACCACCGCGACCATCCCCGCATCCAAACCTTCGTCTCCTTCATGGATATTGACGGCGGTCACCGTGCCTGCGGCCGGTGCTTCATGCGGTACTTCCATCTTCATCACTTCCATGATGAATAGCGTATCGCCCGCTTGCACGCGATCACCGGCTTTGACCATCACCTTCCACATGTTCCCCGCGGTCTGCAATTCAACTTCGTGCGCCATACCGAGTTCTCCTCTTATTCGATACTGGATTCAGTGCACAGTGCCGTCAGCGCACGGGCGCGCGACTGCGCCTCCACGACCGAGATGACATTGAAGCGATAGGTTTCGCCGGGTTTGGATTGACCGAGTTTCCAGAACGCGCACTGCGGGACTGTGTAAGGATTAATAAAGCCGCCACCGCTCGGGCCATCATTGACGAGAATAATCGGCGTTTGCCCGGCGAGATTAATCGCGCCCACCGGATACCCATGATCGACAATATTGGCCGGATCTGAACCGTGTTCGGGCAGTTTGTGATGGGCACGGTGGGTGAACGTCCACTCCGGACCTTCCAAGCGGAATCCACCGCGATCGCTTTTCGATGACAGCTTCCAGTCCGTGGCTAAAAATCTCGCGTGGCCCGCTGCATCAATCCAATCATCGTTGGGGCCCGCGACGACTTCGACCTGCCAGCACTTGTCGGTGACCAATGGCGGCCGTGCACTCAGTCGAACCTTGCGCCCTGCCGTACTTACGCCGACGCCGATCGGAATGGTTTGTCCGGCCTTGATCGCATGACCTTCCATCCCGCCAAGGCCTCCTTTGTGAAACGTCGCGCGGGATCCAAAGAAGGCTTCGTTCTGAATCCCGCCAGCAATCGCTAAGTAACCGCGTGCGCCAGTTTTGGCAAACCTCATTTCAAGCGTTGCGCCAGCGTTTACCGCGATACTTTCCCATAACGGGAGCGGGACGCCATCAAGCTTGCCTTGCATCTCGGCGCCGGTGAGCGCTATCACAGTCGCGCGATGAAACTTCAATGTCGGGCCGATGAATTGGCATTCCAACGCGGCCTCGCCTGGCGCATTGCCCACCAAGCAATTGGCGAGTCGAAACGACCACGCGTCCATGGGGCCGGACCACGGAAACCCGACATTTAAAAAGCCGTAACGTCCTGGCCAGTCTTGAATACTGGTTTCGAGTCCGGGTTTGATGACTTCCAACATGGCAGCGCCTCGCAAATTGACTCAAAATCTCGCCGTGTGATCGAGCGTCGCGACCCACTCGCGATAGCGTTTTAGCGAAATCTTTTGGTAACCGACCACGTTCATTTCATAGGTGCCTTCTTCACACTGCCGTTCGATCGCCGCGAATTCTTCCAGGCTGCAGTGAATAAATTTCATGCGGTCGGTAGGCCGCAATAAATACGGCGCCGCTTTGAACGGTTGCAGGCGCTGTTTCATGTCCCAGATCGGAACCGGCGTTCGCGCGAATATTTGATAGCCGCCGGGACCATCGACTGGATAAATCGCCGTCGCCCCGCCACCCATGCCAATGGTGCCCTTGTAGGTGAAAGTCCGCGGCGGATTGTATTTCGGCGCGAACAGTCGACAACGCGGGTCGAGCGGCATCATAAACGGCGTGCCAGGCCAAAATCCCAACGCGGCAACCCAATACTCCGTGCCGGAATGCACGCGAACGAACTGCGCTTCGTCCGTTAGATGATTCAGCTTGGCGATAAAGGCGGGATCACGCTCTTTGTTGGGGTTAATTTTTTCGATGTATTGATCAATCGCCTCACTACTCCACGGATCCAGATAAACCGCGGGGAAATAGATCAGACGACTATTGAGTTCGACGTCGTCGAGCGTGGTAACCGACGCAATCAAGCGCGCCATTTCAACTTGGAGTTCGTCGAACGTGATGATCTCGGGATCATAGTGAAGGAGAATCGATGCAAAAAAGGGCGCGGTTTCAATGATTCCGTTGAGCTTATTTTCCGCGATCAACTGCGCCAGACCTTGCCCACGAAAATTGAGTTCCAAATTCAACTCGTCACCAAATTCAATGACCATGAAGCGGTCGCCGCCTGGCAGAAAGCGTGGTTCGTCATAGAACATTGCGGTTGATCCCCTGTTCGTACGCTAGCCGATAAGCGCTTGCTTATGAGCTTCGATGAATCCGGTAAACACATCGCCGGCGACAAATGCCGGGTGAGTTACGACACGACGTAGAAACTCGACATTATTCGAAATCCCCTCGATCCGCGTCGCCGCCAGTGCTGTGTCGAGCGTTTCGAGCGCGGCGCCGCGCGTTTCGCCCCAACAGATTAACTTGGCAATCATCGGATCGTAGTACGCCGTGATGGTATCGCCTTCACGCACGCCGGTGTCGATTCGCACGTGCGCGCTCGGCGGTGGCATGACAAAGGTATTTAATTTGCCGGGCGACGGTAAAAACGTCTTGGCTGGATTCTCGGCGTAGATCCGACACTCGATCGCGTGGCCACGAGCGGCGAGTACGTCCTGGGTAAGGTCGGCGAGTGAATCACCCCCGGCCAAGCGCAACTGCAGGACGACCAGATCATGCCCGGTCACCATCTCGGTAACGGGGTGCTCGACCTGGATCCGGGTATTCATTTCCAAAAAGAAAAATTCGAAGCTCGCCGCATCAACAATGAATTCGACGGTCCCCGCGCCGCGATACTGTTGACTGCGCGCCAATGCGACCGCCGCCGCTGCCATGCGGGCGCGGACGGTGGCGGGCAGGCCAGGTGCCGGTGATTCTTCGATCACTTTTTGAAATCGTCGTTGTACCGAACAATCGCGTTCGAAGAAATGTACCGCACGTCCGTCACCGAAGCCGAAGATCTGAATTTCGACGTGCCTAGCCTTCGGTACAAACCGTTCGAGGAAAATCGTCCCATCGCCAAACGAACGCGCCGCCATGGTTTGTGTCGCCTCCGCGACTTTCAATAGCTGAGTCGGATCGGCAACGAGGCGCATGCCAATACCGCCGCCGCCGGCTGACGCCTTCACTAATAGCGGATAACCAATGTCGGAAGCGGCCGTCGATAACCCGTTCAATTCGCCGGCCGCGAAGCGCGCGCTGCCGGGAACAACGGTCAATCCAACCGCGCTCGCCAGGCGTCGCGCGCGTTCCTTGTCGCCCATGGCTTCGATCTGAGCCGGCGTGGGCCCGATAAAGATCAAGCCAGCGTCGGCCACCCGCCGGGCGAAATCTGGATTCTCGGCGAGAAATCCATAACCCGGATGCACGGCGTCCGCGCCACTCGCGATCGCAGCGGCCACGATGGTTTCAATCACGAGATAACTTTCACTCGCCTTGGATGGTCCGACCCGAATCGCCGTGTCGGCCAGGCTTACATGGCGGGCGTGTTCATCCGCGTCCGAATAGACCGCGACGGTTTCAAGTCTTAGCGCTTTCGCGGCGCGAATAATTCGGCACGCGATTTCGCCGCGATTGGCGATCAAGATCTTTTTCACGACTCCCTCTTGCGACAGAAGCGGCGTGGCTTAACCATAAATTGTGGCGGCGCCGACACGCATCGTATGCGACATCGTTTTTGCTTGTAAATGCTAAAACTCGCCGAGCCCGCCAAGGGCGCTGCTATACTTGCCGTTTGCGCGTGTCGCATTGTCGAGGGATCGGAGTAATCGTGTACGAACTTGCTCAACAGCGTCTCAATCTCATGTATGCCGCGGGTTGTACGGACGCGCTGCCCGGGGGCAAACGTGGCTTAGAAAAAGAAAGCCTGCGAATCCGGCGCGATGGTACGCTCGCCAGCACCCCACACCCGCGTGCGTGGGGCTCGGCGCTAACCCATCCCTTCATCACCACTGATTACTCAGAAGCGTTACCAGAATTAATCACGCCGGCGTTTTCGTTGAACACCGAAGTCGCGGAATTTCTGCATCGCACCCATCAATTTATTTATCGTGAATTGACCCCAGACGAGCTTCTGTGGTGTGCCAGTATGCCGTGTGCGATAAAAGATGATCTCGCGGTGCCAATCGCGGATTACGGCCGCTCGAACATTGGTCGCATGAAGCATGTGTATCGAGTGGGTCTCGACTATCGTTATGGCCGTCGCATGCAGGCAATCGCTGGCGTGCATTTCAATTACTCATTGCCACAAGAGTTCTGGCCCTTGTTCCAAGCGGTGGAAAAAGATCGCGGGCGGCTTCGCGATTTCATCGATCGCAGTTACTTTGCGTTAATCCGCAATTTTCGCCGCTTGGGTTGGATTGTGCCGTTCCTGTTTGGCAATAGCCCAGTGGTTTGCAGTTCGTTTCTTGGCGGGCGAACGACTCGATTTAAAGCCTTCGACGAAGGTTCGCATTACCTACCGTACGCGACTTCGCTACGTATGAGCGACATCGGTTATAAAAATAAGAATCAGGCCGCGCTCAATGTGTCTTACGATGGCTTGGAACCTTATGTCTCGAGCCTCGCGCGTGCGATTGTCACACCCTATCCCGAGTACGAAGTGATTGGCCTTTACGACGGTGATCAACGCGTCCAGTTGAATACCAATGTGCTGCAACTGGAAAACGAGTTTTACAGCTACATTCGTCCGAAACGAACCATTCGCGCCGGAGAAAAGCCCACCCATGCGTTGGATGAACGCGGTGTCGAGTATGTCGAAATGCGCGCGCTTGATGTTTACTGCTTCAGCCCGACTGGCGTCGAGCTCGAGCATATGTACTTTTTAGAGGCGTTTTTAATTCTGTGTCTGCTCGCCGACAGCCCGCCAATCGCGGCGGTCGAGCAATGGTCGATCGATTACAACGAACTCACGGTCGCCTTACGCGGGCGTGAGCCGGGCCTGCGCCTAATGCAAGGCGACCGCCGGGTTGCGATTACGGAATGGGCAGCCGCGATTTTTAGCGCGATGGAACCGATCTGTACCATTCTCGATCGCGCGACCACGGACGCGCCTTACCGTGCGGCGCTCGAAACCCAGCGCGCGGCGCTTAGTGATCTCGACCGCCTCCCCTCGGCGCGCCTGCTCCAGACCCTTCGCGCGGAGAAGAAATCGTTTTTTGATTTCACCTTGGAACTCGCCACCACTCATGCGAATTATTTTCGAAATTCGGTGCTGGTTGATTCAGTTGCCGAGCAGTTCCGGACCATCGCCGAAGATTCGCTCAACAAACAAACCGCATTGGAGACCGGCGATACCCTTAGTTTCGAAGATTATTTAGCGCACTATTTCGCGGGGCGCCTGGCTGAAGGCTAGCTTCAAATAAATAACCCCCGCCCGGGCGATTGTCGGAAGCGCGTTACATTTAACGTCGCCCATTTATTCAATCCGGATGATCAAGCGCGCTTAACTGGCACGCAAACCGATTCGCGACATAGACCCCAGTTCCAAGTTTACGGAAATCGTGCGCTAAGCGACGTCGGTACCAAGCGACCGAGCGCAAGTTGACATCGCCATCGGTGCGGGTTTGGTCGCAGTTATCATTCCAATCTTCACGCGTGAGTACCGTGCAGTAGAGAAGGCGCCCGCACAGCGCGTTGAGATTCGTGATCGCGCGAATTGCATCGGCGCGCGCCAGGTACTGCAGCACATCGTGGCATACGATTAGGTCGAATTCGCGGACCGGCGCGTAGTCGACGATCGAGTGATTGAGCCAGCCATGGCGTTCACACACGTACTGGCTGACTTCGATCCCAACGTATTCGGCGCGTTTGAAGCAGCCCAGTAGCGCCTTGCGAAAATGGCCGATACCGGCGCCGACATCGAGGATTCGACGGATCGGTGCGCGGAGCAATGCGGCATAGGACGCGAGGAGTCTGGCGCGGACTGTGTAATCTTCGAAGGTGGCCACGCGAGTGGTGCGGGCGCGGTAAAAGCGACGATAAAACGCGGCGTCAAAGCGCTCGCTACCCGCGGATTTTTGAGGGTCCTTTGACAATACCAAGGCTTTTATCCGTGAAGTAATTCGAAGTCCTGGCCGATAACGTGCCATGGAGCCGTTGCAACCCTGGTAAAGGTCGGCGGCGCACTCTGCAATATCAGGAAAAGCCCCAAGTTTCAGCACCGTTACCACCACTTCGGATGGTAAGCAGGAGGTCGCTATGATAATTCCCACCAAACGGCTGCTGGCCGCTTTCGCCTGTGCCTCCCCCACGCTCGCCCTTGCGCTCGATCTTGGCGAATTGCATGCCCACAGCCGCAACGGCCAACCGTTGGATGCCTATGTCGATCTTTATTTATCGCCGGCCGAACGCGCACGATCGGTGGCGACGTCTTTGGCGCGCGATATTTTCGCTGACCAGTATGACACGCAGAGCGCAGTACTTGCCCAGATTCGTACCGAAGTGGTGCACGCGGCGGGTGGATATTCGTATGTCCATTTGAGCACCGACGAGGTACAGACCGTTAGCCAACTCGCATTTCGCCTACGTGTTAGCGCCGAGGACCGTACACTAGCGCGCCACTATGTGATCAACCTTGAATCGGGACTACCCATTCGCCCGATTACCGACGCGGCGCTGCCGCGACAACGAATTCGCCCGCCGCGCTCCACAACGAAACCAATTTCGTCGCTGCCGACCAGCTACGGGCCGGTTCGTTCGAGTGAATCGGTGTGGTCGATTGCGCGCCATTTTGAGCGGGCAGCACCGAATGCCTTGATGAAGCGGATTCACGAACTAAACCCGAACGCCTTCGTCGACGGCGATATCAATCGCTTAAAAGTTGGCGTCACCTTGCAACTAGCGATGGCCGAAAACGCAGTCGCGGCAGTGCCCACAAAATCGCTGGAGAAGCCGCGAGATATCGCGATCACGCCTGGCCTCGAATTTAGCTCGATGCCGACACTGGTAGGAATGGCCACACCCGCGTCAACGCCAACCAGCGCCGCCACTGTGAACGTAGTACAGCGCGACCCGGCGTTAGCGAAACAACTCGCGGATCTCGAGATCAAATTCGCGGCGCTACGCGCCAAATACGCCACGCCGTCGAATGCCAATCAGCCGATCTCGTTCAGTACCGCACCGATGGCGCCGGCAATTGCGCCGACGGTACGGTCCGTGAGCGATGAGGCTGCCGCGCCCGCCGTGGTGGAGCCAACGGTTCGACGTCCGATCTCAGCTCCGGATCCGCAAAAGGGCGAGCAAACGCCACCACTGCCCGGAGCCGATTCGAGCTTCGCGCTGAGTGCCGCCCTCTTCACGCTGGCGACACTCGGATGGTTCGGCTGGCGGACTTTTCGACGCTTGAAGCGGCATGATAATTTGGTAGCCGGTGTCTCTGGCGAAGCTGATCTCAAAGCGGAAGTCGCCCGCAAGGCAGAAAACCGCGTCCGTATGGAGAGCGAGATTCGTGGGTTGCAGGTAAAGAAGAAAGATCATGCGGCGAGTGTGGAGTCGGCGGTTATCGAATTTGAATCAACCAATCGAAATCCATTGCCATTAGAAGCGCCGGTTCAAATCACCGCACAGGACGCGGATATCGACGCCAGTATCGCACATGGTCACTACGAACAAGCCGAGCACCAATTGTTAGACGCAATCGCCTCGACTCCGCGCAATATCGCGGCGAAATTGCGCTTGAGCGAGGTTTACTACATCACCGAGGAAGTGTCGAAATTCTGCGCACTCGTCGAAGATTTATATACCGAGCGCGGCGGGCTTAGTAACGAAGAATGGCAGCGGGTCTCCCGGATGGGAAAAATCATCGCGCCCGACTTGGCGATTTTCAGCGGCCCGCGGGCGGTGGGACGACGCTCGTCTTCCTGAGCGGCTAACTCACCCTTGAAACTTTCGCACCACGCTCACCTGTAAGGCACATGGTGTGCATGAGATATCTCTAGGGTTAAAACCCCGGCACGACCCACTAAATGTCGTTATGCGCAACGCCCTCGTAAACACAACCGAGCGCGCGCGGCAGGCGCGCAAGGTAAGAGCACTCCGCGCGTTTCAACGACAAACCAGAACTACCCACCACTTCGTCGATATAGCGGAGCGGGCGGGTTGCCCAGCGGAATACTGAATAAATCGGCGCGAGGCGGTGTTGCCACCGCGCGATTTTTGGTTCCCGGCTCAAGCCGTATTCTACGAACAGTAACCGGCCACCGGGCTTTAGCACCCGGCGGATCTCGCCCAACCTGACCTCAATATCGAGCACGGTACATAACGCAAAAGTGCTGACGACACAGTCAAATGCGGCGCTTTTTACCGGCAGCAGTGCGTTGGGTGCGGTGCGGATGTCGATGGGAAACGACATTGTTCGGGCACGCTGGCGTAAGCGCGCGTTCTGCTTGGTGCTCGTGGTCACCACGGTCAGCGACGTGATGGTGTCTGGAAAAAAATATAAGCTTGACGCCAGCGCATCGGCGCTCAAATCGAGCACATGGCCAGTCGCATATTCGGCCGCACGACTACGTAAGTTGTCCACGCTCGCGATCCGATCCTTAAGTTGCTGCAATTTTGGCAACACATACTCACCGCCAAAATTCATGCTGCCGCCTTCGATTCGGAATCGTGACCGCAGGATGCGGCGCCGACGAACGGACTATTAACTGGTATTACAAGTTGTGAACGCGGACCGTTTGCTCCGCTATCGATCGATTTTGTAGACGACCCGTTGGTCGTTTCAGTGTCGGGATCCGGTAGGCCCGCATCGCGATAGATCCGGTCGAGTTGCTGCCGCGCGAGGTGATGGCCTTGGCGCGCGGCAGCGCGATACCAACTCACTGCTTCGGCTTCGTCGAGAGGAACGCCGTCGCCGCGCATATGATGCTCGGCGAGCTCGAATTGCGCATCGGCGTAACCGCCTTCGGCGGCGCGGCGTAACCAAAAAAGCGCTTGCTCGCGATCGGTCTGGCTGCCTTGCGTGTTACTCAACGTTTTAGCGAGCAGGTACTGCGCTTCCGGCTCGTCGTTGCCGGCGAGAATTTCTAATTCAGCGCGCGCGTGCGCGACATCGCCGTTTTGCAGAATCTTTTTTATGTCGGCTAACCCAAGCGTGGCTCGTGCGTTCGGCGTGGCTTTCAAATCATGGACACTGTTTGTAATGCCCACGACCGATGATTCAAGGTTGACTTGGATGCCGGCGGACCGCGCGCGATCGATCGCATTGAGTTCGTCGGTGGTTAGTTCGACAGGAGTGGTCTGCGTCACCGACTCGGTGGCGGGCGCGGCGGCTGCCGCTGGCGCGGTTTTCGGCGCTGGATTACTCAGCGTCGGTGGCGTGACTCCCGCGGCACGATAGAATTCGTTGACATTCTTCAACGCGAGCGGATGACCTTGTTGTGCCGCTTGCCGATAGTACGTGAAAGCCCAATCGTCATTCTGTGGCACACCTTCACCCAGGAGATACAAATTACCGAGACTGTATTCTGCATCGGCATTGCCACTCGCCGCCGCGGTTTGATACAGCGCTAAAGCGCGCGCGAGGTCGCGTTGAATTCCCTGGCCTTTTTGCAGCAAATTCGCAAGCTTTACCATGGCCGCGGTGTCACCCGCTTGCGTGAGAGATTCATACAATGGAATCGCGCTCGCATAATCAGCGCGCGCAACCGCCGCGTCGGCATCGGCAAGCCCTACTGCGTAACTCGGGCGCGTGAAATTCACGCTGGCGACGCTAACAACAAGCGCGATTAAGAATCGAAATTTAGGCGACGACACTGCGGATGTGAACGTACGTGTGGTAAGGCGAGATCGGCTCTATCGAACGGCATACAGGTTGCGACAATAGTATATTGGGTCGGCCGATGACCCGCTATCGGCAATTACGAATTACGACGCTTGGGCAGTGGCGAGTCGGCGAGCACCGCGAGTTCGAATGCCGATGAGCACGACATTTTTCCCGGCGACATTAACTTGCTTGTGGTCGCCCATTTCTTTCAGCACTTTACCGACCATCTCGCGCGAGCAGCCGACCAAGCGCGCCAATTCCTGACGCGTCACCCGGATCTGCATACCGTCCGGATGGGTCATTGCATCCGGCTGATCGCTCAAATCGAGCAACGTCCTCGCTACCCGACCGTACACATCCATAAACGCCAAATCACCTAGCTTACGATTAGTGTTACGGAGGCGTTTCGCGAGTTGCGCGGTCATACAGGTTAACAACCGCGGGTAGAGATCGGTAAGCGCTTTGAGTTTGGGATAGCTTATCTGCGCGATTTCACACGCGGTGCGCGCGCGCACCAACGCTGAGCGATTGCCGTCGTCGACAAACAATCCCACTTCGCCAAAAAACTCACCGCTATTGAGATAGGCGAGGACGATTTCGTGCCCCTTGTCATCTTCTAGCAACACGGTGACCGAGCCCGAGATAATGAAGAATAGCTCACCCGCGCGGTCGCCCTGGCGGATGATCGCTGATTTGGGCGGATAGTGTCGGCGATGGCAATGGGCCAGGAATGGCTGCACGCAATCGTTCATGTTGAAGCTGTCGAGGGCCATGCCCGTCATGTGCTCGCGGAAGGTATTGTTGCTATATCGACACTCTATGCTTATAGCTTGAAATCAGTCGCGAAAATAGGCGAGCAGCGGGCCGATAGGGCAAGGACGTGAGCGCAATCACGTTTTTGGTTAGCGCGAGCTAGGGGGATTTGTCGGGTGGCGAGTTAACCCAGGCGTCACGATCGAAATCGTAGCGAAAATCCGCGGGCTCGCCAGCAACGGCAATGTTCGTGCTGACGGCGTGCAATACGCCGTTTATCACCAAATATCGATACCGTTCATTCCCAGGCGCGGCAGGCGGCGCGACCGACATCGCCACGAGGGAATCGGCTTTCATCTTGTAAACACGTACGCCGGCGTTGTTGCCGGGCGCCGAACCTAGCGCAATTACGAGACCACTGGACCTCGGTTTGCCGAAATCCACCCACCAGCAGCCTTCGATCGGTCGCTCTTCCACCACGAGCAGGCGGTTGCGGGTTTGCATTGCGTCGCTCACTCGGATTTCGACGGTCGCACCCCATTCGCCGTCATCCGGCGTGCTAGTCACTTCAAAGTGCGCGTTATTGGCGCTTAACTCGCACGCCGGCTTCGTCGAATCGGCAGCCACGGTAGCCGCTGCAGCGGGCAACATCAGCCACAGCGCTGTCGCTAGCCGACGGGCAAACGTCGAGGAGTCACGGCGCCTTACGCGAAACCGTCGCGCCAAATCACCGTTAAGTTCGTCGGTAGACATGTAGATCAGTCGCCCTGGTTGAATTCTTGGTGATGCGCCCATATCATTAGCACTACTCGCAAGAGAGTGCTAATAAAATTCTTTATGAGTACTGCATTCAATAAGTTAACGGAGCTTTAAAGGAGAAATTACTATGCTCAAGATCCGTCCTTTACATGATCGCGTGCTGGTTAAGCGCCTGGAAGAAGACAAGACCTCGCCCGGTGGCATCGTGATCCCCGATTCGGCCGCTGAAAAACCGGTGCGCGGAGAAGTCATCGCCGTCGGCAACGGCAAAGTACTCGAGAACGGACAAGTTCGCGCACTCGACGTCAAAGTCGGCGAAAAAGTCCTCTTCGGTAAGTACTCGGGAACCGAAGTGAAAGTCGACGGCGTTGAATACGTGGTTATGCGCGAAGACGACTTAATGGCCGTCCTTGCCTAATCCCGGCACAACGAATCAATTTAGGAGAATTTTCCAATGGCAGCTAAAGAAGTCCGCTTTTCCGACGACGCCCGGCAACGCCTGGCGCGCGGAGTGAATATCCTCGCCAATGCTGTTAAGCAAACCCTCGGCCCAAAAGGCCGTAACGTGGTGCTCGAAAAGAGCTTTGGCGCGCCGACCGTCACCAAGGACGGCGTTTCAGTCGCGAAGGAAATAGAACTCGAAGACAGATTCGAGAACATGGGCGCCCAGATGGTGAAGGAAGTCGCCTCCAAGACTTCCGACGTCGCTGGTGACGGCACCACCACCGCCACCGTTTTGGCCCAAGCGATTGTGCGTGAAGGGCTAAAAGCCGTAACGGCTGGCATCAATCCCATGGATATCAAACGTGGTATCGATAAGGCCGTGCTCGCCGCGGTTGAAGAATTGAAGAAATTCTCGAAGCCCTGCACCGATACTAAAGCGATTGCTCAAGTCGGTACCATTTCCGCCAATGCGGATACCAGCATCGGCGAAATCATCGCACGTGCGATGGACAAGGTCGGCAAAGAAGGTGTCATCACCGTTGAAGAAGGTTCCGGCCTCGACAATGAACTCGACATCGTCGAAGGCATGCAGTTTGACCGCGGATACCTCTCCCCGTACTTCATCAATAATCAAGAAACGATGAATGTCGAACTCGAAGAACCACTTATCCTGGTCCACGACAAGAAAATCTCGAACATTCGCGATTTGCTGCCGATCCTGGAAGGGGTTGCCAAATCCGGTCGCGCCTTGTTGCTGATCGCCGAAGACGTTGAAGGCGAAGCGCTCGCCACGTTAGTGGTGAACAACATGCGTGGCATCGTTAAAGTGTGCGCGGTCAAAGCCCCAGGTTTTGGCGATCGCCGCAAAGCGATGCTCGAAGATATCGCCATCCTAACCGGCGGTACCGTGATCTCCGACGAAGTGGGCTTGAGCCTCGAAAAGGCCGAGCTCAAAGATCTTGGTCGGGCGAAGAAGATTCAAATCACCAAGGAAAACACCACCATCATTGATGGCGCAGGGGACGCAAAGACGATCGAAGGTCGAGTACAACAAATTCGCACCCAGATCGAAGAAACCACTTCTGACTACGATCGCGAAAAGCTCCAAGAGCGCGTCGCGAAACTCGCTGGCGGTGTGGCCGTGATCAAAGTCGGCGCCGCAACGGAAGTCGAAATGAAGGAAAAGAAAGCTCGCGTGGAAGACGCGCTGCATTCAACTCGCGCCGCGGTTGAAGAAGGCGTGGTTCCTGGTGGTGGCGTTGCGCTCCTGCGCACGCAAGCCAAGGCCAAAGCCGTCAAGGGCGACAATGCCGACCAACAGATCGGCATCGACATTCTGGTGCGTGCATTGGAAGAGCCAATCCGCCAAATCGTCGCGAACGCGGGTGAAGAGCCGTCCGTGGTCGTCAATAAGGTCATCGAGGGCAAGGGTAACTTTGGTTACAACGCTCAAACTGGCGAATATGGCGACATGATTGCAATGGGAATTCTGGACCCAACAAAAGTCGCGCGGTTTGCATTGCAAAATGCCTCGTCCGTTGCTGGCTTGATTCTAACCACCGAATGCATGGTGGCCGAAGCTCCGAAGAAAGATGCGCACTCGCATTCGCCGATGCCGCCGGGTGGCGACATGGGCGGCATGATGTAACGTTAATACGTTACGTCGTTCCTTCGAAAGCCCCGCTCCGCGGGGCTTTCTTTTTGGGTGTCGATTTAACCCGCACGGCGACGCTTGAATGCATTCGGCGTCGACTTCGACGCAATTGGTCAACCGCGCCTCGGCGTTACGGTGTTGGCAGCCGAATCAATAGACTGCTAATCGATTTTCATCACCGCCTGCTTTTTATCAACGCCCATGGCGGCATGAAAGATGCTTTACTTTCAGGGACGCGCTTCAAGCTAACTGGTCACGCGTCGATACTATTAGTGACCGGCCAACTGATAGTCGAGGTGTGCTTATGATGAATGCGCCCGCACTGGTCACGACGCTTAATGTCGAAGATTATTTCCGCGGACAACTTACGACGGCCCTCGCGCATCGCGAGCTTGAGATAGGTATCGGCACCGCGGATTACCTTGTTCGATTATTGTCGTCGTTCGCCGATCCAGCCCTACTCTTCACACGCGGCGCCGATGGCCTCGAAATCAAGCCGCTCGCCATGCAATTTGCCGATGCGGTGTATGCCGACGGGCCTCAGCAACGGAAAGTGGCATTGAAACGCCTCGGGGATATTGCCTTGTTTATCGCCGGTATGTTTTCGCGAAGCTTGGCGCGAAAAGTCGTTGACGTCGACTATTACATCGCGATGGGTGGCGCTGCTTATCGCGATTTAAACGCAGCGCTTGCTACCTATGTCACCAACTTTCCATACGCCACCCCTTTTGGCGAATTGGCGCGAAAATTTTCTGCGGTAGTTGATGTCCTGGGCGAAGTCGCAGATGAATCGCATTTAGGCTCTCGCGGCGACACGCTACGTGATTTCGAAATTTGGCTGCGCACGGGGAGTAAACGTGCGCTCGGCAATTTACATAGCCGTGGCGTATTTCCGAGCCGACAAATGACGAGCCTGGCTCGCCACTGAGGGTTTATGCTCCTACGACGCATGCAGGCTGAACTCGCGGCCGTTTACGCCACGCCCCTTGGCTATGATGTCTATGACTACTTGATCACGGATCGGACGCTTGCCGCGACTCTCACCCCAGAGTCGGCGCCTAGTCAAAATCTGGAGCGCGTGCTCGTCAGTTCGAGCACCGACGACGTGTTGCTGTCGCTATATATCGATGAGACCGTGCTAAATCATTTAGGGCTCGACGACCCAACGCAATCGTTGCATGCGGGGAACTTAGCTGAATTTTTAATTGCATTTGAAGGCGTCAGCCATCTCCATTACTTAATATGGAACGCGACCCATGACACCGCGGTGTCGTTGTTCGAGATTGAATTGCAAGCGGAGGTCGATAAGTACGTCGCCTGCGCGCGAATCCTAGGCCGGCATACGGCGAACGCGATCCCAGCCAAGTTACATGAAGTCCTGTTTGAACACGTGAGTTTCGATACCGCCCTATCCACCGAGGCGCGAACTCGCTATCACGAGGCAAATTACTTCGCCGCCAAGTACTGTGCGGATTTGCGCCGGCGCTTCCCAGCGCATCATTGGCAACCGAGCTTTCTACGCGAATTGCGCGCCTTTTATCGCTTATCTCAGAATCAAAAAATTAGCCGGATCCGCGCGCTGAATTAGCATTGCATTAGTCGGAAATTTTTTTATGTAGATGCGGTAGGCTATCGGCATTTCCTCGTTGCATATAACGATGTTCGTCGCCCTGTCGCGTCACGTTTTCATATACGCCATCGTCACGTTTTACGAGTTTCGTTAAGCCCAGTTCCTTTAGTTTCGAGTTCCCGGCTGGGAACGCCAACGCGGGTGCCGAGATCACGCGGCCCACTGGGGCTAAAAACTCGGTATCACCCAGCGGATGTTGCGCGGCGTAACACACCTCGCCCCAGGTGCTTAACTCAACGTCAAGCCCATGTTTCACCGCAACCGTCTGGCCGTTGGCGGCACAAAAATAGTCATAAACCGGCATATGATTGCGATCCTGTGAGTCTAGATCATAGACAGTTGTAGGCGGCGCCGTGTCTGCTGCCAAGGGAAAAAGGCCGAAAATTCGGCGAACGGCCGGTTGCAGCAGGGTGAACGGCACCCGGCTGCCCATTAAGCCCGCGTTCAGACAAATCGCATTGAAGGCTCGCCCTTCGCTGCTGAGGACGCTCAAAGCTTGGTTACGCGCCTGTCCTGTAACATAATTACGCGTCGGCGCTTCTAATTTTCGTGGTAATGCCGTTCTCCCTTGGTTTCGATCTAGTGGCTTTACGTGCCTGGGGAAGTGTCCGCGTTGCCGCACGCGTGGCGCTCGATGGATGCGCTTGGTCTTTAATGGTGCCCTAATGTCGATATTTTTCGCAGTGTATTTTGCTGCCGCGAGCGCGTATGTGCTTCTTGCGATTGGGTGCATGCTGAAGCAGCGGCGCGAGGGAAATTTGCGAACCACGCCGCTCCCGCCAATAAGCGTTCTCAAGCCCGTGTACGGGCTCGACGCCAATCTTTATCAGAACTTGCGCTCGTTCTGCGAACAGGATTACCCGAATTTCCAAATTGTCTTTGGCGTCGCCGACCCCAATGACGCAGCGCTCCAGGTTATTCATCAATTACTTGCTGATCTCCCGGAACGCGATTTAAGCATCACCGTCAGCGGTCTCCAAATCGGTTCAAATCGCAAAATTTCGAATGTGTGGAATTGCCTCAAGCTCGCTAAACACGATTTACTCGTAATCGCGGACAGTGACATGCGAGTCGGCGCGGATTATTTACGCCACCTCGCCGCCGGTTTCGAAAAACAAAATGTCGGTGCCGTGACTTGCTTGTATAAAGGGAAAGCGGCCGGCGGCGTATCGTCAGTTCTCGGCGCCACGTTTATCAACGAGTGGTTCATGCCGTCGGTGTTGGTTGCACTGAAATTTCAAAAAATTCGCTTCTGCTTCGGCGCGACCATGGGCATTAGACGCGCGGTACTGGAAGAGATCGGCGGGCTTGAACGACTCGCCAACGAACTCGCGGACGATTACATGCTGGGTAATTTAGTCGCTGAACACGGTCACGAAGTCGCGCTTGTTCCGTACTTGGTCGAAAACGTTGTCTACGAACCCAACTTACGCAGTTTGCTAGCGCATGAACTGCGCTGGGCACGCACCGTGCGTTCAGTGCAGCCGCTGGGCTACACACTATCCTTCCTGACGTATGTCGTTCCCGCGGCACTTGGATTAGCGGTCGCCGCGGGGAATCCAATTATCGGCTTGAGTGCGGTCACATTCGCGATAGGCTTGCGCGTTCTCATGCACGACGTGGCGCGGCTCTCGGTTGATCCGGCGACAGCCACTCATTCTCCGGCGCTCTATGGTCTCGCCGTGGTGCGCGATTTACTTTGCTTCGGCGTCTGGGCGACAAGCTTTGTCAGCCGAGACGTCGAATGGCGTGGTCATTCATTTAGGGTCGATCGCCACGGCCAGCTGGAATTGAAGGAGATTACCTCGCGATGATGAAGACATTATTTCTAAATCCACCGTCCTTCGATGGCTTCGATGGTGGCGCCGGATCCCGCTACCAAGCGCGCCGCGAAATCCGTTCATTTTGGTACCCCACCTGGTTGGCGCAACCCGCCGCGTTAGTCGAAGGCAGTCGCTTGATCGATGCCCCAGCCCGTGGTCTCGGGGTTGACGATGTAACGACTGCTGGACGCGATTTCGAATTGGCCGTGCTGCACACGAGTACGCCCTCTTTCAGCAACGATGTGAAAATTGCCGAGGCAATGAAAGCCGCTAACCCGAAGCTCATGATCGGCATGGTCGGCGCGCACGTCGCGATCGATCCGGAGCGCAGCGTACTCGCCTCGCGCGCGCTCGATTTTGTCGCCGGGAGTGAGTTCGATTACACCATCAAGGAAATCGCCGAAGGCAAACCATTGGCGGAAGTGCGCGGGATCACGTATCAGAAAGACGGCGCCGCCGTGCGGAACAGCGAGCGGCCACTCATCATGAACATGGATGACCTCCCGTCGGTCATCGATGTCTACAAACGTGATCTCGTCATCGAAGATTATTTCATCGGCTACCTGGAACATCCCTACGTTTCGTTTTATACAGGCCGCGGATGTAAATCGCGCTGCACGTTTTGCCTGTGGCCGCAAACCATTGGCGGACACAAGTATCGAACTCGGAGCCCTGAAGTGGTCGCCGCTGAAGTTGCGAAGGTCAAGAACTACTTCCCGCAAGTGAAAGAAATTTTCTTCGATGACGACACCTTCACCGATGATCTACCGCGCGCCGAAGCCACCGCCAAATTACTCGGCAAACTCGGCGTTACATGGTCGTGCAATGCCAAGGCGAATGTGCCGTACGAAACACTAAAGGTCCTCAAGGACAACGGCCTGCGTCTGCTGCTCGTAGGCTACGAAACAGGCAACCAACAGATCCTGTTTAACATCAAGAAAGGAATGCGCGTTGATTTCGCACGGCGGTTCACAGCCGATTGCCATAAGCTTGGGATCAAGATCCACGGCACCTTCATCGTCGGCCTGCCCGGTGAAACCCGCGACACCATTGAAGAAACCATTCGCTTCGCGCAGGACATCAACCCGCACACGATTCAGGTTTCACTGGCCGCGGCGTACCCGGGAACCGCGCTGTATTCGCAAGCGCTTGAGAACGGCTGGTTGAAGCGCGACAGTAGCCAGATTGTCGCCAACAACGGTCTGCAGATCAGTTCGCTGGAATATCCCCACCTCTCGCATGAGGAAATCTTTGGCGCGCTCGCTACGTTTTATAAGCGGTTCTATTTCAGACCGCGAAAAATTGGCGAAATCACGTGGGAAATGCTGCAGAGTTGGGAACTGACCAAACGCCGTTTACGCGAGGGCGTGGAATTCTTTCAGTTCCTGCGCCAGCGGGTCGATGGGGCTTAAGTTTAGCGTGATCTAGTGCGGGACACTCGGTCGAGTATCTCGCACCAGATCTTTTTCAAAAAAAGTATCGATTACGTCCGCAAACGTTCAGCTACGGCGGCGATCCGATCAAGCGCTGCTTCCACGTTGCGGCTGTCGGGCGGTACTAAGAAAATCAGCTTGGAAAAGCCCTGTTCGAGAAATCCGCTCGCTTCACCAACATCCCACGGCGCGTCCATCAGCGCCAACGTCACTTCGGCCGCATTACGGCCACGCTTTTCGCACGCCATGGCAAGATCGTGTACGGCGTCGCCAACGTAACGACCGTTATAGACCATCCAGCCATCGGCATAATCGGCTACCCGACCCGGTACCCATTTGGAATTGGACCCGATCCAAATCGGCGGGCCACCAGCTTGGATCGGTTTCGGGAACGACCACATCGGCGCGAAATCAACGAACTCGCCGTGATACTCGGCGACATCGTCGCGCCAGATCGCTTTCATCGCCAACGTACGGTCGCGCACAATCTGCCAGCGCTGCTTGAATGGCGCACCGTGATTGCGCATCGCCTCGTCGAGCGCACCACCGGCGACGCCAAGAATGACTCGACCCCCCGACAGATGATCGAGCGACGCAACCGCTTTCGCGGTGTTGATCGGATCGCGATGCGTCATCAGGCACACCGCAAACCCCAGCAGTAGGCGTTCGGTGACCGCGGCAGCGGCGGCCAACGCGACAAAGGGATCGTAGAGTCGCGACAACGGATCGAGCAACGCCTCCGCATGCGGCCACTCTTGGTTGCGATTGAGCGGGATATGACTGTTTTCGGGCAGGAACAACATATCGAGGCCGCGTTCTTCGACCGCGCGCGCGAGTGCGGTCGGGGCAATTGAACGATCGGTCGCTAACATGCACACGCCGAACAAGCGGTCATCGCGAACAGAAACGTTTAAGGACGACGTCATAAGTCGACTAGACTAGCGAGACCGCGCGCATGATGAAAGCACGGCGCGAGAAAGCTGAAATCGCCGCCAGATTTGCGTATCCTGTGCCGCGCCCGCTGGCGCCATCACTATCGCTACCAGCCCTTACCTCTAACTATCCTTAATGCGCGATTCGCTCCGTACCCTGCCCGGCCGCTTGACCGCGGCCATCGTCGCCACCGCCACGCGTCATGCTTGGATCACGGTGATCGCGTGCGCATTCATCACCATCGGTGCCTTGTACTACGTCGTCGCGCACCTCGGTATCGATACCGATACGTCCAAAATGATCGACCCCAACCTTCCGCACCGCCAAGCACAGCGCGCCTTCCATGCCGCGTTTCCGAATCTCACTGGCGGGATCGTGATCTTTACCGAAGCCGAACATGCCGGCGAGGCAGAGGATGTCGCGGATCTCCTGGCCACAACACTCCGCGCGCGACCCGATATCGCGCGCTCGGTATCCCAACCTGGCGGCGGAGAATTCTTTGCGACGCATGGCCTGTTGTATCTCTCGACCGACGAGTTGTGGGCGCTGGATGAGCGTTTGCAAGCCGCCGAGCCCTTCTTAGGCACGCTGGCCCACGATCCGAGTCTGCGCGGTTTATTCACGACTCTAACGCGGGGCCTAAACAACACGCCGAACGCTGAACAACAAAGACTCTTATCCCGCCTGTTTGATCGCGTGAGCACCGCCGTCGAACAGCTTCTCGCCAATCACCCAGAGCCGATTCATTGGCGCGATGAATTGTTCGAAACCAAAGCGCATCCCGGCACACCTCAACGCTCGTTTGTGGCATTGGAAGCCACGCTCGATCCGAACGAGGTGCAACCGGTGGGTCGCGCGCTCGATGCGTTGCGCGAGGTCGTCGGCAAGATGGCGCAAAGTCATCCTCGAACGCGCATTCGACTCACCGGCGCCGACGTCATGGATAGCGAGGAACTCGTGACGGTCGCCGAGGATGCCAAACTCACCACTGCGCTGTCCTTTGGCCTCGTTGCCCTCGTGTTGGTGGCTGGTTTGCGCTCGCCCGTTTTAGTTTTGTCCGTGCTCATCACGCTCGCGGTTGGCTTGGTATGGACTGCGGCGTTCGCGACTTTTTGCGTTGGCGCGTTGAATATCATTTCGGTGTGCTTTGCAGTGCTGTTTATCGGCATGGGGGTCGATTTTGGGATCCAGTACTCAATGCGCTACCTAGAAGAAGCGGATCGCGGCACCGAGCGCACGACGGCTCTAACCACGGCCGCACGCGAAGCAGGCGGAGCGCTGTCGTTGGCCGCGGTGGGAGCAGCCATCAGTTTTCTCGCTTTTGTGCCGACCAGTTACCGTGGGCTGGCTCAACTCGGACTTATTTCGGGTTCGAGTATGGTGCTCGCGTGGCTGGTGAACATCACCTTGTTACCGGCGCTCTTGAGCCGCTTCAAGGCGCCACATGCGCGTGCGCGGTGGCACACCGCAAGTAATCAAAGTGGCACTTGGATTTATCGACATCATCGATTGGTGTTGATGATCACCGGAGTTGTGGTCACCGGGTGCCTCGTTGTCGCGCCGCGCGCTCGATTCGATCTGAATCCATTGAACTTAAAAGATCCGCACACGCCTGGTGTCACCGCCTTTCGCGACTTGGCGCGCGATCCCGCTAACGCGCCCTATACCATCGAAACACTCGCCGATTCGCCACCCGCGGCCGATGCGCTAGCGAACAAACTCGCGGCCTTGCCAACCGTCGACAAGACCGTGACTTTGACGAGCTTTGTGCCTAGCGCGCAAGCCGAGAAACTAGAGATCCTGGACGGTCTCAAACTCGCACTGACGGGTGTGTTGGAGCCGACTACCGCGCCACCACCAAACGCTGACGACGAGGCTCGCGCGGTACGCGAATTCCGCGCCGCGCTCGGCACAACACTCCCCGGTGAACAAACCGCGGCGTGGACAGCAAGCGTGCGTCGACTAACGCAATCGCTCGATCGAATCAGTGCGCACCCTGGTTGGCCGGGCACCACGTTGCCGACACTCCGCAGCCAACTGCTCGGTGACTTAGTCCCGACGCTCATCAAACTCCGCCGCCTACTCGAGGCGGAAGAAATCACACAGGCGACGCTACCAGCAGAGATCACCAAGCAATTTCTCGCGCCCAACGGTCAAGCGCGAATTCAGGTATTTCCCAAGGCCGACCTCAATGACAATGACGCGATGCGCGAATTCGTGCGCACCGTGCGGGCAGTGACGCCGGCCGCGACCGACGC
>JAYUEZ010000051.1:0-2772 GCA_043738965.1 Gammaproteobacteria bacterium | reverse complement strand
CGGCATAGAGATCCGCGATTGAACGCTTGGCCGATGCCGGGTTCCGGAAGTCGTACCAAAGACCAAAACTTAAAGGGCGGGTGTTCATGTCAATAACTCCTGAATTTCAAGACGGGTCATGCAACAAGCCATGCAGGTGGCTTTGCCATGCATAGTTCGTGAAATCGAGCTGGATGGGCGTGACGGAGACGGCGTTTTGTTGGACGGCATGGAGATCGGTATCTGGTTGATTTTCGCCTTCCGGATAACTTAATTTTACCCAGTAATAGGGCACATGCCGACCATCCACACGGGCATCGATGCTGAAGGCTCCGGGTGGGCGCTGACCTTGACGCGTGACGCGGATTTCGGTGATGTCATCCGGTCCGCAATCCGGAAAATTGATGTTGATTAAACTCTGCGCGGGCCAAGCCTCATCCGCGATCAATTTCTGCAGCAGCCCCGGCGCGTAGTGGCGGGCGCCATCCCAACTCGCCTGGCCAGCAAGCGGCCGCACCACGCTGAGCGCGATGGACCGCACCCCGAGCAAGGTGCCTTCCATCGCCGCGGCAATCGTTCCGGAATAGGTCACGTCTTCAGCGAGATTGGCGCCGTTATTGAAACCCGACAGCACTAACGTCGGTCTGCGATCTTTCATGACTTCGTAGAAGGCCATCAACACGCAATCAGTCGGCGTGCCGACCACGGCATAGCTTTTTTCACTGATTCGTCTGAGCCTGATGGGCACGTGCAGCGAGATCGAATGGCTCGCGCCGCTCCGTTCGTGGTCGGGCGCCACCACCCATACATCGTCGGTGAATTCGCGCACGATTTCCTCGAGCACCTTGATCCCCGGGGCCTCGATGCCATCGTCGTTCGTGATCAAGATGCGAGTGCCCTGGAAGGGTTTGTGTTTGCTCATGGGGGTCCATGTTTGGAGTCGTGGGCCGAAGAATAATCGATTGTGGTCTCAATCACACGCCAGCCATTCCCGCGCTGGCCGGTGGACGTCCGCCCGTCACGACGTCGTGTGCAATGCGTCCATCAGCAAGACCAATTTGGCGCGACGCGCGTCGTCCGAGCGCCGGATCGTGAGTGACGACAATTAGCGTTACGCCCTCGCGAGAATGTAGATCTTCGAGAATATCGATGACCTGCGCCCCGGACGTCGAATCGAGATTGCCGGTCGGTTCATCGGCCAACAAAATTGACGGCTTCATGATCGTCGCGCGCGCAATGGCGACGCGCTGGCGTTGGCCGCCGGAGAGCTCGTGGGGGCGATGATGGATGCGGTCCGCGAGTCCGATATCCGACAGTACCGCGCTCACGCGGCGGGCGCGTTCACTGGCCGCCACGCCAGCCAATGTCAGGGGCAGTTCGACGTTTTGCGCGGCAGTCATTCGCGGTACTAAATGAAAGAACTGAAACACAAATCCAATCGAGCGACTGCGCGCCGCGGCCAGTGCGTTGTCGTCCAAGGTCGTGACGTCCACGCCGTTCAAGTAATAGGTGCCGCTGCTCGGCCGATCGAGCAGCGCGATTAAGTTTAGCAGCGTGGATTTGCCGGAGCCCGACGGTCCCATAATTGAAACGTATTCGCCAGCATATAAGTTTAAATTCACGCCGACGACGGCATGCACTGTCTGGTCACCGAGTACGAACGTTTTCGTGATCCCGGTAAGCGCGATCAGCGGCGCGGTGGCCGCGCCATCAGGTGTCGTCGCGGCCGTCATCGGGAATGGCGCGTACGCCGGCTTTCACGTCCTTGCGACCGACCGAGGTCACCACCTGTTCGCCGGCACGAAGCCCACTGATGACTTCGGTGAATTCCCAATTCGAGAGCCCGGGTTTGAACGTGCGCTTGATGAGTAATTGCGTTTCGGGATCGTAGACTAAGACCTCATGGCCATTGATGACCGCCTCGGTTGGCACGCGAAGCACCTGGCTATGTTCGTTGACTAAGATTTCGATATCAGCGCTATATCCTGGCATCAGATTGGCGCGCGCCGCGGCGTCTTTCAGTTCGACCTCAACCTCCACCGTGCGCGCTTGTTTCTCCCGCTCTAGGACATATGGCGCGACGCGGCGCACGAGCGCGCCGCAACGCTTCGCGGGAAAGGCGTCGAGCGACACGCACGCGGGCATTCCCACTTGAATCGCGGGCGCATCCACTTCATCGATCGGGGCCGACACATACAGGCAAGACAGGTCGATTAAATCGATAGCCGGCAGCGTGGCGATCCCCGTTGGCGACGGGGTGATGAATTCGCCGAGCTTGGCGTTGAGCTCCGCGACCACGCCGGCGAACGGCGCGCGCAAGCGCGATTTTTCGATTTGTGCTTCGACCACCCCGTGCCGCGCGCTTGCGGTCGCGATACTCGCACGGGCCGCGGCGCACGTGGCGCGCGAAGTCGCGACCCGGGTTCGTGCATTGTCGAAGACATCTTCAGCGATGAGTTTGCGTTTCACTAGTTGACCTTGGCGCGCGGCTTCGCGGGTGGCGAACGCCGCTGTCGCGCACGCGTCGTCAGCGCGCCGTTGGTTGGCGACGATGTCCGTTTCAGCTTGCTTCAGCTCGGCTTTGAGATCGTCGCTCCAAATCTCCATCAGCACCTGATCTTTTTCGACGTGATCGCCTTTCCGCACGGGCAGCACCGCGACTTGACCGGGCAGCGACGGCGACATCTTGGCGCGCGCGCAGGCTTCGATGGTGCCGACGCGAGTATTCGCCACGGTTGCGCGCACCGTGCCTAGGACAACGGGCTGCAGCAACACTGCAACGGGTTTGGGCCT
>JAYUEZ010000050.1:0-7320 GCA_043738965.1 Gammaproteobacteria bacterium | reverse complement strand
GCCAACGAACGTAACCGCGACCGCCCCGGCCAGAACGAACGCAAGGCTCGGATCCCAGATGCCGGCGACATCGAGGAAATTGAGCACTTTCGCTGGGTTGGACATGCCGCCGATGACAAGACCAAGGCCAAAAATGAGGCCAATCACGAACTGTACGAGAACAGTCATTACGAAACTCCCAACAGGTGACGGGTGACAAAAACAGTGATGACCGCCGTGGCCATAAACATTAGGGTGGCGACCACGGAACGGACCGACCGACGGGAAAGCCCGCAGACGCCATGACCCGACGTGCAACCATTGCCCCAGACCGAACCAAAACCGACTAATAAACCGGCCACCGCAAGCACATATCGATTAGCCACGATCACTTGAACCGGCACATGACCGGAGGCAATGGCGTAAACGACCGGCGCCATGACCAGACCTAAAACGAACACGAGGCGGCCAACGAATTCCTGATCTGCGTAGGGCGGAAACAGTCGAGCGGCAATCCCGCTAATCCCTGCAATGCGTCCCTGAAACGCCATCAACATGACGCACGCGGCGCCGATGAGCGCACCGCCGATGAGCGATGAAAGCGGCGTGAAATCTGTCGTGATCATTCTACCGGCGCCCGGTTTCGCGGGTACGAGCCCCCGCACGCACGGACGCTGGTGTAGATGCGGAAGACGGAGTTTATGTTGACCACGTTAGGTATTCTATAAATCTCTTATTAGTTGTTTATTATATTCGAACTTGCTAATGTATCAAGCATGAAAATAAAATCGCGAGATGCATTGCTGGTCACGTTGGAAGCGAACGCACATGAAGCGTCGCGCCTGTTGACCGCAATGGGCAATCCTAAGCGACTCTTGGTGCTTTGCAATCTCCTCGACGGTAAGAAATCGGTGGGTGAATTGGCCGCGATCGTCGGCCTGTCGCAGGCGGCGCTCTCACAGCACCTTGGCAAGATGCGCGCGCTCGATCTGATCTCCCCGCGAAGAGACGGGCAGACAATCTACTATCAGCTCGCTAGCAGGGAGGCTCGTGAAGTATTGAAAACGCTCTATCGCCTCTATTGCACACCTGAGTGATGGTTGCGCATCAGCACTACCATGTCGTATGGCGCTGGTCTGGCGCCTCCAAATCTTAAATTCCAAGGAGAAGCGCACGATGTTTAAGTCTCTCGCCGCAGCACTGGTTATCTTAGGGACAGCATTTCCGCCTGCTTATGCCGCTGTGCAGTCTCCGGTCGATGTCTGAGAAGCTTTTCTTAAGCCCAAATACTTCACGGACAAGGTTTTAATTGAAGACCAGTCTTTTATTGAAATGACAACCCCGTACCGTGCGGAGGACGCGGCGTTTACGCCGGTCACAATCCGGGCGAAGTTCTCGCAGACGCCGGCACACTTTATTGAAAAAATCTTCCTTATTATCGACAATAACCCAAAGCCGCTGACCGGCATGTTCAATCTCACAACAGGTATTGGGCGGGCGGATTTAGCACTGCGCATCCGTGTCGATAACTATACCAACGTGCGCGTGATCGCTGTCTTGAATACGGGTGAGGACCACCTCGTTACCAACTTCGTCAAAGCGCAAGGCGGATGTTCTGCGCCATTAGGCTCAGATCTCCAGTCGGCGATGGAACGAATCGTTCAGATGAATTTCCGTACCGTTGGCGAACGGACAGCGGAGGAACGATCATCGGGCAGCTAATGCTCTCGCATCCTAATCTCACTGGCATGCAGAAGGATCAGAAGATCCAACTGATTCGCCCCGCGCATTACGTGAAGTCATTGAATCTGTATTTCAACGGTGACTTGAGCATGACTGCGGAAACAGGGATATCGACTAGCGAAGATCCCAGTTTCCGATTCTTTTTTAAACCGACGCACGGCGGCGAACTAAAGGCTGACGTGGTGGACTCGCAGGGCAAGGAATGGTCGCATGCGTTTGTGATATGCGCATGACTGAATGAATTTTTTGTCTCAATTCTAATTCAAATGTGCCTCACGTTTTCGGCTAACTAAGCCATCACAACCAACGAGGACTTGAACGATGAAGATGATCATTGCTGTGACTTTCGGCACCGACGATCCAACCCGCGCCACGCTCGGCATGGTGGCGGCCAAGGTTGCGGTCGACCAGGGCATGATGTGATCGTATGGCTTCAGGGCGAAGCCGCGACGATCGCGAACAAAAATGTGTACGACAAGATCCAGGATCTCAACATGCCGGTGATGAAGGGCGTGGTCGAGGCATTGTTCACTGCCAAGGTCCCGCTGTGGGTATGCGAGGCGTGCAGCAAGGGTCGTAACGTGGGGCCCGATAATTGGCTCGCTTCCGCGTCGTACAAGACGATGGGTGAATAGGTCGCGGCGGCGGCGGGCGCGGACAAATGCTTGAGCTTCTGACAGAAACTCAGTCGAGCCCCGTATTACGGCAGGTCTTAAATATTCGATGTAGTTGCCGCTTGTTCACCCGCGCAGTGAAGAGAACGATCGTGCAGGCGACTCCGAACTCACCCGTATTTCGCAAGCAACTTGGCGACGTGGGCACCGGCCGCCTTGGCCGCCGTTACATTCGTGGCTGATTCGATCTCGAGTTCCATGGTACAGGCCAGCAATTCGTAGAACGCGCGGTCCAGCGCGCGCCGCGCCGCCGCGACCTGCTGCGCTACTGCTTCACAACTGGCGTCCTCTTCGATCATGCCCTGGATCCCGCGCAACTGGCCTTCGATCCGCCGTAGTCGCGTGATCAGGCTCCGCTTGTGGGTGTCGCGCGCTGTGCGGTCGTTGGTCAGTGCTTCGTTGCGCATGTCGGTCTCCTGAATTGGGGCGCCATCAGCGTGCTGCGCACCGTGGCGGCGATCACTCATGGGTGTAGTGCTGCCTGCTCCATTTGGAGGTAGACGTTATACGCATTGCCATGGTTGGCAGCATTAAAAGTCGGCAGATTAGTAAAACGACGCCAGTCGACTCTTGCGTAAGCCTCTTCGAACGGCAGGAAGTCGGCCACGGCGCGCCGCATTTCCTCGCGCAGGAACGTCAGATAATCGTGCGTAAGATGCAGATCCTGGAGCGGATGTTGCGATGCCGGTCCATGGCCCGGCACCAGCACGCGCGCAGGTAACTTGAGCAGACGCGCGATTGCGGCCAGCCAAAGTCCGGTATCTGCCTCGCCGACGAACGGTATCCGACCCGCAAAGACCGTGTCGCCCGAATACAGCACGCCATCCGGTTGAACCAGCATGACGAGATCCTCAGGCGCATGACCGGGACCGACGTGTTGCAAGATGAAGCGCAGCCCGCCGAGGTCAAAGGCCTCGTCTTGTGCGAGCCAACGATCGGGCAGCGGCAGTTCAAAATCGGCGCCGAGCCAAGCACCGAGGCTCCGTTTGCGTTCAGCGAGGCGACGTTGCGCAGCGTCGGAATTTAAATACTGGTGCGCGTCCGTGTGCGCCCAGATCTCGGCACCGGCAGCGCGCAAGGTCGAGATCCCGTAGAAGTGATCGGCGTGATAGTGACTGATGATTACCTGCCGCACGGGCAGCGACGTATGACGTTTTATTTCTTCGAGAAGTCGCGCCGCGAGCGCTGGTGAGCCGAGCGTATCAAACACCACGACGCCATCGTTCGTGAGCACAAAGCCGGCATTCGACATGAAGCCCTGGTTCGCGCGCGAGGCCTCTTCGAGACGCCCTTCGACATACCAGCAATGCGGGCCGACCTGCGCCACCGGCATCGCGACGGTCGCCGCCTCCCACCTGGGTTCGCTGGCGGCGGAGAAGGCGATAAACAGCAGCCACCAGCCCCCCCGGCGCGCGCGAACACTCACACGCTACCCGGGTTGTCTGCGACGCCGCGCAACGTCGGTAAATTGAGCGTCGGCGGCGCCAAGGTGCGCTTGGCGCGCAGGTAGTCGGCGACCACCTCCCAAATCGGTCTGCCCTGCACTTGCTCGGCGACCGACGCCCACCCCGCGACTTTGTAAGTGCGGGTCGCGTCAATTGGCGCATCCTTAAGGCGCAGATTAGAAATACGTTTACCCGTCTCAGCGCCGGGCTCGCAGGTATAACGCAGACCGCCCACGCGCACCATGTCGCCGCCTTGCTGATAATAGGGATCAGGATTGAAGAGGTTGTCGGCCACGTCTTCCAAAATGGCTTTGATCCGTTCGCCCGTGAATTCGTTGACGGTGACTGCGGGATAAGTAATCGCCGTTTGATCGAGGAGCTTTTCCATCGTGATGACCTCGCCCGGCAGCAGACTGGTACCCCAGCGGAAGCCCGGCGAAAAAGCGATCTCGGCGCCCTGTACGGTCATGAGAGCATCGAGGATTACCTGATCGAAGCTGCCATTGAAATTTCCACGGCGATACAGCAGTCCTTCGGTGACCGCGAGTTCCTCCGCGAGCGTCACCGAATATGGCGCGCGCTGTTGCTCGATGACGGACTGCATCGCAGGATCCGCCGGCAGCAGATTCGCAAACACCGGCAACAACCGATAACGCCAGTCCTTGATTTTTCCATCGCGCACGTCGAAATCGAGGACGCCGAGAAATTTAGTATTGCTGCCGGCGTTCGTCACCAATGTTGTGCCGCCCTGATTTTTGATGATGACGGGCTGCGGGATCCCGTCATGCGTATGTCCGCCGAGGATGGCATCGAGCCCGGTTACCCGCGAGGCGAGCTTCAGATCGACATCCATCCCGTTGTGCGACAACAGCACCACGACTTGTGCGCTCCGTGAGCGCGCCTCATCGGCCAGCGTTTGGATCCGTTCTTCCTGAATACCGAAACTCCAATCGGCAACGAGATGGCGTGGATTAGCAATCGGGGTGTAGGGAAAGGCCTGGCCGATGATCGCGACCTTGACGCCGTTTATCTCACGCAGCGCGGTCGGTGCGAACACCGGATCGCCGAAGTCATTGGTCGCGACATTGTGCGCGACA
The DNA here is from genome assembly GCA_043738965.1 of Gammaproteobacteria bacterium. Classification (GTDB taxonomy): domain Bacteria; phylum Pseudomonadota; class Gammaproteobacteria; genus CAIKBL01. Next base: position 2,382 of record JAYUEZ010000050.1, on the reverse strand, counting down.
AATGCGATGCGATCTTTCATGGGGCCGGCGATCAATTCCTGCACGCGCGCCATGCCATACGTGAATTCCCAATGGCCGGTCATGATGTCGACCCCCAGCGCGAGCTGGGCCTCGACCATGTCCGCGCCCCGTGTCCACAGCGCAGTGGCCGATCCCTGCCAGGTGTCGCCGCCGTCGAGTAATAGCGCGCCCGGACGGCTGTCGCGGAGACGCTTTACGAGCGTTGCAAGGTGGGCGTAACCGCCGACCTTCCCATAGATGCGCGCCGCCGCTTCGAAGTCGAGGCAGGTCAACGCATGCGCCTCGCGCGTGCCGCGACCGATGTGATAGAACTCAAGGAACTTTTCGCCCGTCAGGTGCGGCGGCTGGCCGCGCCACCTACCGAGACCGAGATTGAAGCTGGGTTCGCGGAACCACACCGGCAGCAATTGCGCATGCGCATCGGTGTAATGCAGCAGACTCACATTGCCGAACGGTGGCAGCGTGTAGAGTTCGCTGCCATCGCCATCGGCGAGCGCGCGCGGCGCATGAAGATCCATGCCGGCGACGCTAGCGATGCTGAGCAACTGCACGAACTCTCGGCGGTTCATTGGTTGACTGGCGAAGCCGGGTCGAACAGCAGCGCCATTACGTCTTTCAATTGCTGCTCGGTCAGTATTCCACGATGACCGAAGCGCGGCATGTTCGAACAGGGCATCTGCGCGTTTGAGTTGTAGAGTTTGCCCCAGGTAGTTTCGAGCACCGCCGAAGCGTTGCCACGTAACTTGCCGTACCGTCGCAGACTCGGACCGATGTTGCCGTACGCCAGCTCAGTGCCGGACAACTCGTGACAGGCGTAGCAGTTGCCGCCTGCGGGCTTGGTCGGATCATCGCTCGATTGGAAACCAGTACCGGTTTGCGCGATCACTTCACCTTTTTTATAGTCGCCCAAATAGTTGCCGTCAGCCGGGGCCCGAACGGTGGCGCGATTGAGTGCGACGATCCTCGTCGCAATTTCCGCGGGCAGAGGTCCCTGTGCGTGCTGCGTGCACAGGACCTGGGTCTCGTCTTGCACGAGCCGATCCATGGTGGCCTGGCGCTTGGCTTCGAATGAGGTCGCTATGGCGGCAGTGATATCGCGGGCGGCGTCTGCACCGCGCGGATCATCGGCCTGTGCAGCGGATAACAACCATGGCACACAGAAAAAAACGCTGGCGCGAACGAGTCGTTGCTTGGTAAGTTTCATGCGGACTTCTCCTTCAACGCTTAATCGAGGGCGCGGCCATCACACCACCCTCAGCATTTTTAGCGAGAAACATCGTGAGCCCGATCGCGACTTTCGATCCGAATTTCAATTGCGGTAAGCGTTGTTGCCGAAAACAATCTTGTAGCCGCCACTCCATGGTCCGCAGTTCGCCCTGCGACACTCGATAGGCGGGCCATTTCGTGTATGCCGCTTGTGCCCCGGCAGCCTCCGCCAATTTCGGCAAAACCTGAAGGCGGATCCGTTTGCCGGACTCGCCGTGACAGGTCGCGCAAGCAAAGTCATGCGGCCCGGCTCGGTAGTAGAAAACCCCTCTCCCGAGTTCATACGCAGCTTTTTCCGCGGAATGCTGCATGGGCAAGTTGATCTTGTGGCCCTTCGCGGCCGCGACGACATAGGCTGTCAGCGCTTCGAGCTCGGACTTATTCTCGCCATCGCCGAACTTCACTTTGAGCACGTCCTCCCGCGTAAAGCCCTGCACGCTAATCGTGCAGGTCACGAGGCGCGACTCGAGATCCTGCACGGATTGTGTATCCTCGAACCAGCGCGGTAACTGCGCATAGGCGCCCTCGATCACGCCGGGCCCGAGGCCGAGATCGCAACCACTCAGGTCGGCCTTCTTGGGTCCCCGCGACTGCTTCCATAACTCCTCGCCGCGGATCTGCCACAACTCAGCCGGATTCTCATCGCCGAACATTTCGTGATACTCAGCGATCGCGTCTTCGGTCGAGGTTTGTGCATACAGCGTGGTGACGCCGGCCCAACAGAGGCCGATCAACCAGGCGATGGGTCGAAGTTTGCGTGTCATAGATGACTCCCGAATCAAACTAGGGTTTTCTTTTTAGGGTCGGCTGAAATACGCGGCGTTTCATCCGATTGTGACTTCATCAGTACGGCTGTCACCCGCGGTGTCTGTCCACGTGATGGTGAGCTTGTCACCCTTGGCCGCGCCTTTGAAGCGGAACGAGAGATACGGATTTTTGGAGACCGAAGGTCCCCAGTCGGCGGCCAACACCGGGCGGCCGTTGCAAGTCGCGGTCACCTTGACGATATAGTGCGCGGGCACCACGTTGCCGTCGGTATCTTTGCGTTGTCCGGTTTCCATGACATGGGACATCAGGATTTTCACATCGACCTTG
>JAYUEZ010000049.1:0-7332 GCA_043738965.1 Gammaproteobacteria bacterium | reverse complement strand
CTGATTTCGTCGGCACCGCGGGCGCTTGTGCCTTAAACGCGCGGATGAGTTCGAGCGACCATGCATAGTCCGCACCCGGCCGGACTTGGCGATAAAGGCGGGGGACGGTTTCTAAGTTGTGATTGAATACATCGGGTGGCGCGACCAACAAGGCGGCGAGCGCCGGCTCCATGCGCCCGCGAAAATCCGGTACGAGAATTTCAATTTGAATTTTGGGTTGGGCCTCTCGCACGGCGCGCACGCACGCCGCGAAATGGCTGGCGCCGCCATCGCGTAAGTCATCACGATCAACCGAGGTAATCACCACATAGCGCAAGTCCATCAAACGCACGGCCTCGGCCAGATGCGCAGGCTCGGCTGCATCCAGTGGCAAAGGCCGACCATGCGCCACATCGCAAAACGGGCAGCGCCGCGTGCACAATGCGCCCATGATCATGAACGTGGCGGTGCCCTTCGAAAAACACTCGCCAAGGTTAGGACACGCGGCTTCTTCGCATACGGTGTGTAGATCCTGCGCGCGCAACAACTGCTTTAGCGCGATGACTTTGGGATCGGTTGGGGCCTTGGCTTTGATCCACGCGGGTTTGCGCGGCAACGGGCCGATGGTCGGTTCGACCTTGATCGGAATTTTGGCGACCTTCGAGCTGCCACGTTGCGCACGCGTGATGCTGGGAGTGATTAAATCGCTGCTCATACTCAAAGGCGCTACTCAGGAAGGTAAGGCATTATCGGCCGCAGGTGAAACTTTCGCACCCGGCGCATAGAGCGCGTGCTGGAGCGCACCTTCCAGACGATCCATGACGGCTGACAGGTCGCAAACCACGCCCAGCGTGGCCAGGCTCGTCACTTTCAACCCCGCATAACCACAGGGATTAATGCGCGTAAACGGTGCGAGATCAGGCGCAACATTCAGCGCGAGTCCGTGGTAGCTGCAGCCGTGGCGGATGCGTAAACCCAAAGCCGCGATCTTTTCGCCATCGACGTACACGCCGGGCGCACCGGGACGCCGTTCGCCGCCGATGTCATAGGTCGCGAGCGTCGCGATTACTGCGCCCTCCAGTCGCCGCACCAATTCACGCGGCCCTAGGTCTAGGCGCTTCAGGTCCAACAGCACATACGCGATCAACTGGCCCGGCGCGTGATAGGTCACTTGGCCACCGCGATCGGACGCGATCACCGGAATCGTGCCGGGATCTAGCAAATGGGCGCGCGAGCCGGCTAACCCTAAGGTGAATACCGGCGGGTGTTCGAGCAACCAAAACTCGTCAGCGGTCGCCGCGGTGCGCGCATCGACAAACGTCCGCATGTCCTGCCACACAGCGGCATATTCGCGGCAGCCGAGTCGTCGCACGAGCGCGGTCATAACACCATCAGAATGCGTGTATGCGCGCTTAACTCACGATACAACTGGTCCAATTGGGCTTGGGTGTCAACCTCGACGGTCACTGTCACCGACAAATATTTACCCTGCTTACTGGGACGAGATTCCACCGCCCCCTCACCGAGCTCACGGACATGGCGCAACACAATCTCTATCACCAGGTCAGCAAAATCATCTGCCGCATGGCCCATGGCTTTGATCGGGAAAGCGCAGGGAAACGTAAGTAAGGACGATTCGGTTTCAGACATGGGCGATGGGAGTTACGAATCAGAAGTTATCGTTTAACCACTCGGACTAACGGCGACTGGTTGCGAAACGCCGCCAGCACGATGTAATCGAAGCGCGTGGTCAGCGCAAGCGCCGCCTCCGCCGCGGCGACGGCCTGCCGTTCGAGCGTGGCATCGTCGACCATGTTGATCACGGGGATCACCCGCGCCGCGCCGACACCGCGGAGCGCGCCCGCGGGGCTCGCGAGTAAGCGTCCGAGATGTATCGGCTCGATGCGCGCGCCGAGCGCCAGTCCCGCGACTGTCGCGATGTGCTCGGGTCGATGCGCGATGCGATCGGTCAACGGTTCCCCGATCGCGCGTGCCGAACAGAGCGCGATGACGGTATCGGTCTCCGGCGGAATCACCGGTTCATGCGCTGCTGGAGCCTTGAGGATGCGGTTGCGCGCGCCATCGGCCTTGACCAAACACAACTCGAAAGCGGCCGCGCGGCGTAGCGATCTCAATTCGTCGAAAGTAATGCCTAGATGCCGACCGGGAAGCTCGCACGGTTTCGCAAACGCGACCACACGCTGGTGCTTACTTAGCGCCACGACCTCCGCCACTAACCCCGGGCTCTCGGCCACCACACTGTACGCCGCCATCGCCCGCGGAAAACGTTCAATGTGTGCGGTGGCGGTGATGCCGACGGTACCGGGATAGCATGCCGCGAGATGGTAGATAACGCTTTTTTTCCCACCCGCACCGACACACGCCACGAGACCGTTGCTCGCCCCGAGCAATTCGATTAATTCGAGCGCCACCGGCGCATTTTTTAACATTTTTTAAATGATGTCTAAATCACACGCTTAAGCTGGTAAGCAGAACTGGTATTGCTAGAATGCACGCGGGAAATATGACTTGTCGGTCATCGCGACAAACCACGGTCGCGGTATAAATCGGATAAAGGTCGACCGCATGAATGACATGCTATTCGGGCTATTCTATCTCTTCGCCATCACGGTGCTGGTCCTCCACTTCACCGGTTGGTTGGCGGATCGGAGTATGGAATGGCTGGTCTTTGTCGTGGCCGCGTTAGTGTTCCCAGTCGTGCTGTTTCTCTAACCTACTCGTCCATGCCTAGCAGTTTCGGTCGCATCGTGGCGCGGAGTTGTCCGCTGCCTTCAACTAAGACGCCATCCTCCACCGTAAAGTCGACAACACAAATGGCGGCCGGCGGCAGTAACGGTCCAACACCAAGCTGCGCGATCGTCCGTCTCGGCAGGATATACATCAGTAAATCCTCAAGTCCGGGATTGTGCCCAATCAGCAACAACGCACCTGGATGCATCGGTTCAAGGGTCGCCACCAATATCGAACAATCGGCTAAATACAACCCGGCCGAATACTCAATTTGCGGTGTGTCGGTCCACCAACCGAGGACTAACTCGGCCGTTTGCCGGGTGCGCAGTGCGGGCGAACACAGCACCTGCGTGATGCTTAATGACCGCTGGGATAACCACTTCCCCATGGCGCGCGCCTCATCGCAACCCTGCGGCGTAAGGATGCGCTCGAAATCGCGCGCACGCGCCGGATCCTCCGCTCTGGCATGGCGCATGATAACGGCAGTCGAGCGTGCGGTCCGGTCCAAGCGTATTGCTCCGTTCGGTCATCGATTCAGCAGCTGCCGGTTTATATACCGCAAATCCGTCGCGACCGCATGGCTTGTGGTTTCGGTACGGCGTCCACCAGAGTAAGATCGCCCGCCAATCCCGTGCCAAACGCCTAGTCGATGCAACGCGCCACCATCCAACTCCTGCGATCGGTACCGATCTTCAGCAGCCTTAGCGATGAGGAATTGAAACGCGTCATCGATTCGCCGGCTAATGGGATCGTGGAAGCCCAGCCGCTCGATCCGATCGTCGAAGAAAACGAGGTCGGAACGTGTATGTACATCGTCCTCGACGGTGCTGTTGATGTTCGGATCAAGGCCATTGATGGCCGCGAAATTACCATTGCTACCCTAAAGACCGGTGAGTTCTTCGGCGAACAGGCCCTGCTCCCCGGCTCAAGCGGCCGGCGCAATGCGACCGTGCGGGCACTGCAAAAATGCCGGTTGTTCAAGATTTCGAAGACCGATGTCACGCTCGGCATGACCGCGTCCGACGACCTCGGCATCGTGGATTTCGAGAACGTCGACGCCGAAGAGCGCGTCCGTATGATGCTCCGCAGCGTGCGGCTGTTCCGGTCGTTATCGAGTCGCGATTTGGATCATGTTGGCGAGTGGACCGAAGTCGTCCGGTTTAAGGCCGGCGATATCATCGTCCGCGAAGCCGAGGATGGGGACTTCATGTATGTCGTCCTTGATGGCACGGTCGAAGTCTTCGTGACCGACGACGACGGTAAAATCATGGTCCTATCCGAACTCACGCGTGGCCACTATTTTGGTGAACAAGCGCTGTTGCCGACCGGCACCGGAAAACGCAACGCCAATGTCCGCGCGAATGAAGACGCAACGCTCATCCGCGTCGCTAAGCGCTTTTTCCAATTAATCATCAATCACGATAACAAGCTCATGCTCGCGTTGAAGGCGGTGGGTGAAGCGCAAAAGAAAAAAATCACGAACGCAATCGGCCCGCCGCACGAGTGGTAAGCCGCGCGGCCGCGCGCGGCGATTGTGAGACCGGCTCTACTTTTTGCTCATGAATGCACTCGAACTTCGCGCGCTCACCAAAATCTACGGTAACGGCAAACAAGCGCTCGCTGGCGTCGATCTGACGGTTGGCGAAGGCGAGTTCTTTGCCTTGTTAGGTCCGAATGGCGCTGGTAAATCGACGATCATCGGCGTGGTCACGTCGCTGGTCACGAAAACCAGCGGTCAAGTACGTATCTTCGATACCGATATCGATGCTAATTTCGCGCGCGCCAAGTCTTACCTTGGAGTTGTCCCGCAAGAATTTAATTTTTCGCAATTCGAAACGGTATGGGAAATCGTGACGAATCAGGCCGGATTCTATGGCCTCGAGCCGCGGCTCGCGGCGGCTCGCGCTGAAAAATATTTGCGGCAATTGGGCTTGTGGGACAAACGGCAGGACCGATCACGAACGCTTTCCGGCGGCATGAAACGCCGCTTGATGATTGCGCGCGCCCTGCTCCATCAACCGCGACTCTTGATTCTCGACGAACCCACCGCCGGGGTTGATATCGAAGTCAGGCGGTCAATGTGGGACTTTTTGGCGGATCTCAATCGCGAGGGAACCACCGTCATCCTAACCACCCACTATTTGGAAGAAGCGGAACGCCTGTGTCGCAATATCGCGATCATCGATGACGGGCGCATTATCGAAAATATGAGCATGAAAGATTTATTGGCGACGCTGCATACCGAGACCTTCGTGCTCGATCTGGCCGATCCTCTCATCACCCCGCCAAACACCACGGAATTCCAATTTACCTTGGTGGATAGCACGACCTTGGAGGCGCGCGTCGACAAAATGCGCTCGGTCAATCAGTTATTTGAGTTCCTATCGCAGCGTGAGATCCGAGTCTTGAGCATGCGGAACAAAGCTAATCGACTCGAGGAACTATTCGTCAATCTCGTGCAGGAAAACGGCCAACTCAAGATTCTCGATCACGTATGAAGGCGAATCTACCCGCGCCCACGGGCAGTCATTGGGTGGCGTTTGCGACCATTGTCGGCAAAGAAGTGAATCGCTTCATGCGCATTTGGTTACAGACCATCCTACCGCCCGCGATCACGATGGCATTGTACTTCGTTATTTTCGGCAATTTAATCGGACCGCGGATTGGCAAAATGCATGGCTTCAATTACATGCAATATATCGCGCCCGGGATCATCATGATGTCGGTGATCACAAACGCGTACGCGAATGTCGTGTCATCGCTATTCGGCGCTAAATTCCAGCGCCACATCGAGGAAATCCTGGTGGCGCCTATCCCTGATATTCTGATCGTGGGCGGCTTTGTCGCCGGTGGCGTCGCGCGCGGGATCATCGTCGGCGTGGTGGTCACCTTCGTCGCCCTATTCTTCACCGATTTGCAGGTGCATTCGTACGCGGTGACGATTTCGGTGGTGATCCTAACCGCCGCGCTATTTTCACTGGCCGGCTATATCAACGCGCTATTCGCCAAAAAATTTGACGATATTTCAATCGTGCCGACGTTTATATTGACCCCGCTAACCTATTTGGGCGGCGTGTTTTATTCGATCGATCTGCTGCCAGAGTTCTGGCAGCGCGTGTCCTTGGGCAATCCAATTTTGTATATGGTGAACGCCTTCCGCTATGGCGTGCTGGGAGTAAGTGATATCGATCTCACCACCGCATTCGCGGTAATTCTGCTCTTTATCGTGGCGCTGTTTGGGATAAGTCTGGAGCTGATGCGGCGCGGTACTGGCCTGCGCTCCTAAGCGTTGATTGGGGTTATTCGCTAGTGCGCATTCCAAGCGGCGCGACGCTCGCGAGCATCGCGGCTTTATACTTGACGTAAAGATCCATCACGCGCTGAAACACCGGACCGGGCGCGGCAGCGCTGAGTGCGCGGCCATCAATACTCGCCACTGGGACCAGATCGCGTGTGGAACTGGTGAGCCATATTTCGTCGGCCGCCAGCAGCTCGTCCTTGGAAATTTCCGCTTCGATCACCGCATCGGCTGATCCTTTAAGCGCCTCGATGAGCACATCGCGCGTCACGCCGGGGAGGATATAGCACGAGTGTGGCGGCGTTTTGATCCGGCCGTCGGCGATCACGAAGACATTGCTCGCCGCGCCCTCGGTTAGCCATCCCTCACGAATTAATAGCGCTTCGTAAGCCCCCGTAGCCTGCGCCGCCGAGCGAAACATCACATTGGGTAACAACGACACGGCTTTGATATCGCAACGTGCCCAACGAATGTCGGCTAGCGTGATGGTCGCGACCGGCGGTAACGCGCGCGTTGGCGTTAGCGGTGAGACCATGGCAAACACCGTCGGTGTTGGGTCGATAGGCACGGCATGATTGCGCGGCGCAGGGCCGCGCGTTACTTGAAGGTATAGCGAGATTTCGTTCAGCGGATTCGCCGTGACGACCGCGCTAACCAAAAGACGCCATTGCGGCATGGTGTGCGGATTCGGCAATGCAATCGCATCTAAACTGCACGCGAGACGCGTCAGATGCTCGTCCAAGCGAAACGGCCGATCATTGAAGATGGGGATGACTTCGTAGACGCCGTCGCCAAAGATAAAGCCACGGTCGAGCACCGAGATTCGGGCGTCGGCAAGTGGCAGCAATTCGCCGTTTAAATAGCAAATCGACACGAGTTTATTCGAAACGCAATTTAACCGCGTCGATGGCTCGCGAATACCACGGCCCCTCGGCGACCGCGCGCTGCGTCAGCAATGGGACACGTCGCACTTCATTTCCGTCATAACGCACGATCAACTCGCCCACTTTTTGATCCACCTGGAGCGGCGCGAGCAGCGGCTTCTGCATTTCAGCGACCGTGCTCACACTACCTACTTTTCCGCGCGGCACGGTGGCACTGACCGCGGCGGCAACGCCCACCGCGACCGTCGCGCTATCGCCCTTCCAGACCTTGTTCGTCGCGACCGTCGCACCCGCCTTATACAGTTGCTTGCTTTCGAAAAAGCGAAACCCGTAGTTGAGCAGATTTTCACTCGCCTGGGTCCGTGCGCGATCCGATTCAGCGCCCAACACCACGGAAATAAGCCGCATGCCGTCGCGTAC
>JAYUEZ010000048.1:0-2782 GCA_043738965.1 Gammaproteobacteria bacterium | reverse complement strand
GCAGAAACCCTATGATCTGCTCTTCCGAAAATCGCTTCTTCACGTCCAACCTCCTGGCCGGGGTTAGACTCTAAACTTCCTCGCTACTCAAAACAGGGCGGACGTCGGCTCCGTCTCAAAGAATAAGACAAAGGTGCCGTCGTGATTATTAAATTTCTACGACGGCACCTTTTCCGCCACCTTGATTCGCGGGTTCCTAACCACCGATGATGCGGTGATGCCACGCGCCACCCATTTCAATCGTCAGCGAGTTGTGAGTCTCATCTGTCTCATCTTCGCCGGTGAAATGATCTTCAGTTTGCCCTTTCATGTCGCGCGCTTCTTTCGTCCCACGTTGCTCGACGTCTTCCAACTTTCCAATGCGCGATTGGGTGATGTCTTTGCAGTCTATGGCGTGACCGCCATGCTCTGTTATTTCCCCGGCGGCGCGTTGGCGGATCGCTATCCTGCGCGCCACCTCATCGCGGGCTCGCTGATTGCGACGGCCTTAGGCGGCGTGTATTTGGCGACCTTTCCGGCCGCGTTCGGACTCGCGCTGCTTTATGGTTACTGGGGGATCACGACGATACTGTTGTTTTGGGCGGCGCTCATTCGCGCGACTCGCGATTGGGGTGGAGAATTCGCGCAGGGCCGCGCGTTTGGTCTGCTTGAGGGAGGTCGCGGTCTGGCCGCGGCGGCTTTCGCCACGGCGGGAGTTGTTATTTTGGGCAACTACTTAATGGCAGACAGGCCAAGTCTGGACGCGCGTGCCGAGGGGCTGCGTATCGTGATTTATTTTTATGCCGCGATCACTGGCGTCATCGGCGTGTTGTGCGCGCGCTTTATTCCAGCCTCTCATGCCACCTCAATGAGGCGACAAAAGATCACGCTTATCGACGTGCTGGAAGTCGTTCGCGTTCCCGCGATTTGGTTACAGGCCTTCATCGTTGTCGCGGCGTATTGCGGTTACAAAGGTCTTGATTACTACACCCTGTTCGCCCATCAGCGCTTAGGGTTGAGCGAACTCGCCAGCGCGAACTTCATGGCCAATTGCGCTTACTTGCGCCCGCTCGCGGCGGTGGCTGCCGGATTTTTCGCGGACCGCGTACGGGCAAGTGTCGCGGTCATGGTCGCCTTCGCGCTTGCCGGTATTGGTTATCTCGTCCTCGCGTTCGCGCAAGTCCAGGCACGAGACGTGTTGTACGCCAACGTTGTCATCACCGTCGTCGCGGTTTACGGCCTGCGTGGCGTTTACTTTGCCTTGCTTGGCGAAAGCGGAATCCCAGCGCGGAACACCGGCACCGCTGTCGGCTTAATTTCGGTTGTTGGCTATTTACCCGATGTGTTCTTCGCGCCCCTCGCCGGTCGCCTGCTCGATCAAGGCGTCGGACAAAATGGGTTTCAACAATTCTTCTTATTGCTGACGGGGATCATGGCTGTCGGGATGCTGGTGTCCTGTCTTATTAGTTCGCGCCGCGATCGTCGTACGCGACCAGGCGCGAGGAGGAGTAATAGCGGGACTATTGTGACGACAAGCAACGCCGGATCGTGTGGCGAGGGCAAGTGAATTAGGGTGCGTCTTAGTAAGACAAGACACTACTCATGCCCGGTCTACGTAGACAAATTCCCCACGCCACTGGCGTTTGAGAGTTCGCGCACTTCCGCTGCCGTCAATGCGCGCCACTCGCCCTTGGCAAGGAACCCCAGTTCGAGCGGGCCCAGCGCGACGCGGACTAGGCGCGTCACCCCGAGTCCCACCGCCTCGAGTAAGCGACGGATCTGTCGATTCTTGCCTTCGGTCAACAGCACTTCGAGCCACGCATTGCGTGCGCCGTGGCGGAGCAGCGTAACGCGTGAAACGCTGAGATGCTCGCCGTCCGCGACGATGACGCCGGTGGTCAGTCGTCGCAAGGTGGTCGCGTCCGGGATCCCTTCTACTTGCACGTGATAAGTTTTCGTTACGTGGCGTGCCGGCTCGAGGATCGCGCTCGCCCACGCCGAATCATTGGTAAATAACAATAATCCTTCGCTTGCTTGATCGAGCCGGCCGACTGGCGCGATCCACGGCAACGCGGTGTCTTGAAAACATTGATACACGGTCGCGCGATCGTGTTCGTCGCGCGCGGTCGTCACTAATCCGCGTGGCTTATTCAGCATCAGGTATAGCGGCTCCGCGTGTTCAAGGACCGCGCCGTCGACTTCGATATGACTCGTGCTCGTGGTCGGGGCTTCGGGATCACGCACCACGTGGCCATCGAGCCGCACGCGTCCGCCGATGATGAGTTGAGTGGCGGCGCTGCGTGAGCACACGCCTTGTTTAGACAAGGCTCGCGCCAGCCCGATTCGCCGTTCCGCACGCGTTTTTGAACGTAGTCCTCGCATGCGTCATTGTAGCTTGCGCGCCGCACTGTGCTGAATCTTAGGGCGCGTGGCGACATGGTAGGATGGGTCATGTCGCCGATAGTCACCGTCAACGATCTGGTGTTCGAATATCCCGGATTGCGCGCGCTCGACGCCGTATCGTTTTCGATCGAACCAGGCACTATCACGGCTTTGGTCGGCCCTAACGGCGCGGGTAAAACCACGTTGATGCGCTGTCTCTGCGGGCTTCTGCGGCCGCTCGCGGGCACGATCGTCGTCAACGGCATCGATGTCATCGAAGCACCACGCCGTTGTCACCAGGAACTCGGGTTTCTCCCTGATTTCATCGGGCTCTACGACAGCCTAACCGTGGCCCAATGCCTCGAATACGCGGCTGCCGCCAATGGCGTAGGTCGCGATTTGGATTCGCGCGTTCGCACCA
>JAYUEZ010000047.1:0-7366 GCA_043738965.1 Gammaproteobacteria bacterium | reverse complement strand
TTGCCGCCGCGCTGCAAAACGATGCCGGGATCACCAACCGCGTTCCAGTTCGCGCTCACGGCATCACGGCCGAACAGCGCTTTCGGGTGTACCGCAATAATGTCATCGCCGCGTATACCGCGACCTTGAGCGCGACCTACCCCGCCGTGCAAGCGTTAGTCGGCGAGGATTTTTTTGATTACGCCGCGCGCCAGTACATTCGCAAACATCCGTCGCTGTCCGGCGATATGAACGATTACGGCGATCGTGTTCCGCATTTCATTAGCGGGATGGTCCAGACCAGGCACCTGCCCTACTTGGAAGATGTCGCGCGACTCGAATGGGCCATGCAAGAAGTCGCCCGCGCGAACGAATCGGCGCCATTCAATACGCACGGGTTGACCGAAGTGCCACCCGCGCGCTATCCCGAACTCCGTTTCAACTTGCATCCAGCCGCGCGGCTGATGGTTTCGCCTTTTCCGTTGCTGGCGATTTGGCGGATGCAACACACCGACGCGGATGCGACAGCTACGATCAATCTCGACGCGGGTGAGACGCGACTGCTCGTGATCCGCCGCCATCACGAGATCGAACTCGAACCCCTAAGCCGCGGTGAGTACGAAATGTTGAGCGCGCTCGCGGCTGGCGATCCATTCGCCGCCGCGGCTGAATCGGCGCTCGCCCTTGAACCTGAATTCGAGATCACCGTCGGCATCCGCGATCACGTCGCGCGCCGCACGATCGTTAACTTCTACTTTTAAGCCAAACGCCTGGAGCATCACCATGACCGCCACCACCTTTACTTCGCGTGCCGTTGATCGCGACTCGCTATTACGTCGCGCCACACGAGTGCTGAATCAAGCCTTCACCCTGGCGAACAAACTCGCGCCGCTGGGCGATCTCGGCTTGCGCCTGTGGGTCGCGGATGCCTTTATCAAATCCGGCTTAACGAAAATTCAGTCGTGGGACACCACGATCCAGCTCTTTCAATACGAATACATGGTTCCCCTCCTGCCGCCGGAGCTTGCTGCCTACCTGGGCACGGCCACGGAGCTTGGCATGCCCGTGTTCATCGTGCTCGGTCTCGCCGGTCGCCTGAGCGCGGGTGTGCTTTTCGTTTTCAACATCATCGCGGTGGTCTCGTATCCCGCGCTTGAACCCGCGGGCCTGGCGATGCATTACGCTTGGGGCGTGGTGTTATTCGCGCTGTTCACTCGTGGCCCAGGCAAGTGGTCGCTCGATCATCTGATCCGCCGCTGGCTTGAGCGTTAATAAAGTAATCCATTCGGAGCTCCCCGATGAATGCACCCCAACATAGGTCACTCGGCGCGCCGCACGTTGAGATCCCGATGCTACTCCGCGGTCAACGGGCGCTCGTCACCGGCGCAAGCTCGGGGATCGGCGCGGCAGTCGCGCGCGGACTCGCGGCCGCCGGCGCCAATGTAATCGTCAACTACATCGGCGACCCCGACAGCGCGCGCGCCGTGGTCAGTGAGATCGAAGCCCGCGGTCGGAACGCGCTTGCGATCAAAGCGGATGTCAGTCAAGAAGATCAAGTTGCTGCCCTATTTGAACAGGCGGTCGCGCACTTCGGATCGATCGATATCCTGGTCAATAACGCGGGTCTGCAGCGCGACGGCGCGTTGGTCGATCTATCGCTCGCCGACTGGAATCAAGTTATCGGCGTCAACTTGACTGGTCAGTTCCTGTGCGCGCGCGCCGCGGTTCGTGAATTCCTGCGGCGGGGCGTCATGCCAGAATTGTCATCCGCACTGGGTAAAATTATCTGCATCTCCTCGGTGCACGACATCATCCCCTGGGCAGGGCACGCCAACTATGCCGCGTCCAAGGGTGGAGTGGCGATGTTCATGAAAACCCTGGCGCAGGAACTCGCGAGTCAACGGGTGCGCGTTAACAGCATTTCCCCTGGCGCGATCAAGACGCCGATCAATCGCGAGGCGTGGTCGACTCCCGAGAAAGAAGCGTCACTGCTCAAGCTCATTCCGTATGGCCGCGTGGGCGAAGCGGTGGACATCGCGCGCGCGGCGGTATGGTTGGCGTCGGATCAAGCAGACTATGTGACCGGCGCGACCCTGTATGTCGACGGTGGCATGACGTTGTATCCGGGTTTCGAAGGTAACGGCTAAGCTTGTTACCTACCGCACACTCAATCGATCAACGAGCACCGCTTATGTCAATTCCCCAACGCTCACGAATCCCGCGCCTGGGCACTCCACGCCGCCGCGTTTTATTGACGGCGATCTTGATCACACTGACGACGAAGACATTGCCAGCAGCCACCCCGAGCAGCGATGGTCTACCGCCAGACGTGACGCCGTGGTGGCCCAGCCGCTACGGACAGGACGATGTGCTCGGCACCTTGAATGAAATCACGCCAGCCATCACAACCGCCGCCGCGGCGCTCGTCAAACGCGGCAAGGTGATCGATCTCGGTCGCACGCTCGATGCCGACGTGCCGAAATTTCCAGGGCGTTATTGGCAACAAACCGTCGATGCCTCGGCGCCGTATGTGAATCTGCGCCGCCCCGACGCCAGCGCTTACGGCTGGGGCAAGAATCATCTCAATTGGATCACGGAGATCCAGGCCGGCACCTTTCAAGTCGGCACGCAGCTCGATTCGTTGGGGCATTTGCAGATTGCCGATCGCCTGTACAACGGCTGGCGCACGCGCGATGTGGTCGAAGTGTGGGGTCTGAATAAATTTGGGATGGAAGCGGTACCGCCCATCATCACGCGCGGCGTGTTGCTCGATATCGCGGCGTACAAAGGTGTCGTGCGGCTCGATAAGGGCTACGTCATCAGCGTGGCCGATGTCGAAGGCGCGGCGGCGAAGCAAGGCATCATCATCAAAGCGGGTGACGCCGTGTTGTTCCATACCGGCTGGGGTGGGTTATGGGGCGTCAACAATACTGAATTCTTGGCCGGAGAACCGGGTCCCGGCATGGCCGCCATTGCATGGCTATACGCCAAACATATTGCGTTGACGGGTGCGGACACTTGGAGCTACGGGCCCGTCCCTGGTGAAGATACTTCCCGTCCGTTCCTGGTGCCGCAGACCATGTACGTGAAAATGGGACTGGTTGGGCTCGAAAACCTCGCCACCGAAGCGCTCGCCGCGTCGCACATCTATGAATTCATGTTTACGCTAACGCATGCCAAGACGCGCGGCTCGACCGCCGCCGTGATCGCACCCGCCGCGGTCTATTAGCGCGCCTTAGGAGAGAGCGATGCACACCCAATACGACCACATCATCGTTGGCTCAGGCGCAGGTGGCGCCGCCGCGGCCTATGCGCTGGCGCGCGGTGGGCAACGTGTTTTGCTCGTCGAGAAAGGCCGCGATCTGCCACGCGACGGCAGCACCCTGGAGGTGGCGCGCGTGATCAAACAAGGCCATTTCAAAAGCAAGGAACTCTGGTTGGACGGCCGTGGTGCGCAGTTCGCGCCCGAAGAATATTTTAATGTCGGCGGCAAGACCCGCTGGTATGGCGCGGCGTTGCTGCGCTTTGGTCGTGACGAGTTCGCGGCCGATGCGGCGTTCGACTGTCGGCCATGGCCCATCGACTACGATGAGATGGCGCCGTTCTATGCCCAAGCCGAAGGCCTGCTCGGGGTCCGGGAATTTCCGATCGAACCGGGCCTGCAAGAAATCTTGCTACGTCTGAAACGCGGTGGTACTGATTGGGAATCACAACCGTTGCCCCTCGGCCTAGCCGCCGAGATCACGACGGACACTACCGAGGCGCAGCATTTCGATGGCTTTGCCTCGGTGCGTGGCTTTAAAGGCGACGCGGAGTCAAGTTTATTGCAGGCCGTTCGCGCGCTGCCGAACCTGACGCTATTAACGGGTGCGCCGGTTTCGGCGTTGCAGGCCGCGCCTCACGATTCGCGCGAAGTGCGCGGCGTGCGTACGGAAGAGGGCGCCGAATATTATGGCGACACGGTCATCCTCGCCGCCGGTGCACTGCATTCGCCGCGGTTGCTGAGTGATTATTTGACGATGACCAACCAGCAGGATCGGTTGCCTGCCGCGCGGCACGTCGGCGCCAATTATAAACGCCACGTGCTGACTGCGGTGCTCGCTTTTTCAACCGCGCGCCAAAGCGATTTATTACGTAAGACCGCGCTGCTTTCATCCGCGCGGTTTCCGCACAGTTCGGTGCAGCCGCTGGGATTCGGCGCCGATGTGTTGGCCGAATTATTGCCTGGTCTGATGCCGCGCGCGCTGGCCAGAGCATTCGCCGCGCGCGCCTACGGTTTCTTTTTGCAAACCGAGGATGGTTCGCATCCCGCGAATCGGGTGCGTGCGGCGAATGGCCCAACGAATGACCATGGCTTGCCGGTGCTCGATTACGATCCCGAGCGCACGAGCGCTTGTGCGAACGAGCATCGCGAGCTTACGCGTGCATTCCGCCGCGCCCTGCTGTCGGCCGGATTCGTTAGCGGGGCGCAAGCGATACCGCTCGCCGGTACTGCGCACGCCGTTGGCACGCTGATGACGGGCGCCGATCCCGCCCATTCGGTGGTCGATGCGAATGGTCGGGTGCACGGCATGGCGAACCTTTTCGTGGCCGACGGTAGTGTGTTGCCACGCTCGAGTCGCGTGAATCCGTCGTTAACAATTTACGCGTGGGGCCTACGCTTGGGCGAACATCTCGCGCGCGGACAGCCGTCATGACCACCGCCATGAGTGGCGAGAACTCGAGCACCGCGGAATTCATCCGCTTTGGGCGCGCGACCAGTGGCACCTTAGAAGAAGCCGAGCGCCGCGAGTGGTGGCTCGGCAACGGACGCGGTGGGTATAGCGCAGGCACCATCGCGCAAACCTTGACGCGGCGTTATCACGGTCTGTTGGTGGCGCCGATTACCCCGCCGCTCGGTCGCCACCTGGTGTTCGCCAAGGCCGACGCCACACTGTTAATCAATGATCAATCGCACGCGCTGCATACCAACCGCTGGGCCAGCGGCGCAGTGTCGCCGCTTGGCCACTTGCATATCGAATCGTTTACGTTGCAGGGCCGGATGCCGGTGTGGCGCTATGCGTTGGAAGACATCACCATCGAACAACGCATTTGGCTCGAGCCCGGCGCGAACACCGTGTATCTCGCGTATCGCGCGCTCGGCCGCGCACCGAAGTCGCGCTTGAAACTGGCGTTGAAATTACTCGTCAATGCGCGCGATCACCACGGGAATACCGCGGCGGCGGATTTTGTTCCAGAACTTGCCTTAGGCGCTGACCGGACCACGCTCGCCGTGCGCCATTCCGGACCGCGCACGCCGGCGTTTACGCTGCGTTTCCTGACTCGCGGCGGCGTGATCGAGACCGAACAAACTTGGTATCACGATTTTGAATTGAGTTTGGAACGCGAGCGCGGTCTACCGGCGCTCGACAATCATCTGTGCGTCGGCACCGCGCTACTCGATTTATGCGACGACGAATGGGTGGGGTTGGTCGGCACCGTGGAAGCTTCGGCGTCAAATTATCTCGCCGAAGCCCTACGTCGTTTCGAAGCACACGAGCGCGCATTGGTGCGCCGTGCGCAAGTCATCGTGCCTGAACTGCGCGCCGCGCCACCGTGGATCGAAACGCTTGTTCGCGCCGCCGATGATTTTGTTTTCACGCGGCCGCTCGCCGATTTGCCGGAGGGACAATCGGTGATTGCCGGTTATCCGTGGTTTGGCGATTGGGGACGTGACACGATGATCGCGTTGCCTGGGTTGTTGCTCGCCACCGGTCGGTTCGATACCGCGCGGGTGATCCTGCAAACGTTTGCGCGTTTTATTGATCGTGGCATGTTGCCGAATGTTTTCCCGGGCGGCGGTGAACCACCGGCGTACAACTCGGTCGACGCCGCCCTGTGGTTTATCGAAGCCTGGCGTGCGTATTTCGCGGCAGTCGAGGACGACGTCACGCTGCGGGCGATCTATCCGACCTTGGTCGGGATCATCGACGCGCATCAACAAGGTACGCGCTACCAGATCGGCGTCGATCCCACTGATGGTCTGTTGCGCGCGGGCGAAGCCGGGGTGCAGTTAACGTGGATGGACGCCAAGATCGGCGATTGGGTCGTCACGCCGCGCATTGGCAAGCCGGTGGAAATCAATGCGCTGTGGTACAACGCGCTGTGCGCGATGGCCGCGTTCGCCACCCAGCTTGGCTATGCGGCAACCGATTATATCGATGCGGCGGCGCGAGTCGCGCATTCCTTCCAACGTTTTATACGCAGCGACGGACGCGGACTGTTGGATGTGATCGATGGTCCTAACGGTGACGATCCGACCATCCGGCCGAATCAAATCTTCGCGGTAAGTTTGCCGCATTCGCCACTCGATCTCGTCACGCAGCAGGCGGTGGTTTTAAGTTGTGGTGACGAATTATTGTGTTCGTATGGCCTGCGCTCGCTGTCGCCAGCGCATCCTGATTATCGTGGGATTTATCAGGGCGACAGCCGGGAGCGCGATTCGGCCTATCACCAGGGTCCGGTATGGACCTGGTTACTCGGCCACTATGCCCTCGCTGAATATCGCATCAGTGGCGATGCGGCCGCCGCGCAATCGCGGCTCGAGGCGATCCGCGATCATTTATTCGATGCGGGTCTCGGCACCGTCAGCGAAATTTTCGATGGTGATCCGCCGCATCGAGCGCGCGGCGCGCCGGCGCAGGCGTGGTCGGTCGCTTGTATTCTTGAAGCTTGGCAGCGCCTCGAACGCGCCAAACACCCGTTCGCCCTGACGCTTGCCCAGTCACCCGCCCTCGCGGCGGTGAATCATTAAAGTGAAGGAATTGGCCATCATGGATCTCACCACGCTTAATAACGAACGACAACGTCTCGAAGCTCAACGTGAAGGTCGAGAAGCGTGGCGTCTATGGGGGCCTTACCTCGCTGAACGCGCGTGGGGCACGGTGCGCGAGGATTACAGTCCGCACGGCACCGCGTGGGAATATTTCGATCACGATCAAGCACGCTCGCGCGCCTATCGTTGGAACGAAGACGGCTTGGGCGGGATCTGTGATGACGAGCAGCGCCTGTGTTTCGCGCTCGCGTTTTGGAATGGCCGCGATCCGATCTTGAAAGAACGTGCATTCGGGTTGACTGGAAATCAAGGCAATCATGGCGAGGACGTCAAGGAATGCTACTTCTACCTCGACGCGACACCGAGCCACGGCTATCTACGCTATCTCTACAAATATCCGCAGGCCGCCTATCCCTATGCTGAACTGGTGGCGGAGAACGCCCGCCGTGGTCGCGATCAGCCACCGTTTAGTGTGTTGGATACCGGCGTGTTCGATGCCGGACGCTACTTCGACTGCGAGGTAACGTACGCCAAGGCCGGACCGAGCGAGATCCATATTCGGATCACGATGAC
>JAYUEZ010000046.1:0-7382 GCA_043738965.1 Gammaproteobacteria bacterium | reverse complement strand
GAGTCCGGGTTCTGCGCGGCCCACATTGATCGTTCCGATGCAGCGCCCCTCGCGCAGCAACGGCACCGACAGTGCACCTCGAAGGGGTTCCTTAGAATCGAGAAACGCCAACGCCGCTTCACCAGTTTCGGACGTGTAGTCGGGAATTTGCACCGGCGCACAGGCCAGAATGGCGCGTGCGGAGGGGTCGTCCGGTGCCAGTTTCTGCGGCCACAGCGCCCTGAACGCCGCCTCGCCGGCCGGCGAGAGCCCGCGTACCGCCATCACGTCCTGTAACTCGCCGTCAAAATGCATCATCACACCGATCGCCGCATTGGACAGCGCCATCGCCCGTTCGGTGATCGCATCGAACACCGGCTGCACATCAGTGGGCGATTCCGAGATCACACGCAGGATGTCGCTCATTGCGGTTTGCCGTTCGAGCGCTTCCTGCGTCTCGCGGAACATGCGGGCGTTCTCGATTGCGATCACGGCTTGGTCGGCGAAGGTAGTCAGCAGCGTGATTTCTTTGTCGGTGAAGGGTTTCGGTGGCACGCGGCCGAGCGAAATAGCACCGATACTCGCTCCATCGCGCAGCAACGGCGCAACTAACGCCGAATGGTCGCCGATACGCTCGTAGAAATCGCGCGAGCTGGGCGTCAAGGTGCCCGAGAGCGCGCCGACGTCCGGAATATGGATTGCGCGACCTTCCAGGTTCGCTTGCGCGGTCGCCGTTTCCTCAAGCGTCCTGGGATAGGTTTGCGCGGCCGCTGCCATCTGCTGTCCGCGCCATGCACCCATATGCACCTGTCCGTCGCGGACGAGCGTGATCGACAATAAATCTGCTTCAAGCAGCGTCTCACAGCTATCGAGAATCTTCTCGAACACCGGCCGCGAATCTGCCATCGAACTGCCAATCACGCGCAATACTTCAGCAGTCGCGGCCTGGTAGGCGCGGGCTTCGGCAAGTTCGCGTTCGAGGGCGGCGTAGGCTGCGGAGGAATGCTTGCTACTTGCCATTAACTTAGCCTATTCAAGAATCTATCAATGTTAAATAAACGAACTTGGTCGGAGTGAGCGGAGCGAACCCCAACCGCCAGCGGATGTGCCGTAGTGCCTAGCCACGCTGGGGTTCGTGCCTCACCCGAGCCTACGATTGGTGATTCATCCGGCTCAGGGACGCGGGCGGCGTAGGCTGTGCGGGGAAACGTCGTCACACGTTGTCGTGGAGCGAACAGTGCAATGGCAATGCGACGGGCGCCACGTGCACTTCCGAATAAGCAAAAGGACTGGTTTCGGCACCCACCAACCTGCTACCTGCCGAATTTCCTAACCAGCATTTAACGTCACGCCAGCACCAACCGCTAGCATCCGTGCATCGGACGTTAGCAACTTCAATTGCTCAGCGCGTGCCACCGCCAACAAGACATTATCGAAAGGATCGCGATGATTCGGATCATTCTGGGTGAGCGCCAATACATGGGTATCCAAAATAGGGAGCATGGTCACCCCGGCATTGAGCATCTCAAGTCGGTACGTCTCTGGCGGAATTGGGAGCTTGCCGATTTGGAATTTAATCGCCACTTCCCAGAGGCTGGCTACGGACAGATAACAAGCAGATTCCATAATCTGACGTTTCACGCGCGGCCTCAGTCGTTTACTGCCGGTGAGCCACCACAACGCGATTTGCGTATCGAGCAATAACTTCATTTACGCCCCGTCAGCAGACGTTCGACTTCGTGTTCAACGTCGCTCGAGAACGCGGCATCGATGCTCGCCTGATACTTGCGCAACTTGCCCCAGGCGAGGAGTCCGCGCGGGTTTGTGATGGGGACCAAACGCACTAGGGGCGTGCCGTTGCTCGCGATCACCACGTCCTCGCCAGCCGTCGCGGCTTTCACCAATTTGGAGAGCTGATTCTTGGCTTCGAGAATATTGACCTGCATGACTACAATACCGCTAGGGACATCTAACGGGATGCTAGCGCACTTAGCCAGTCTGGCCAACCAAAACAACCCGCATCATCCGGGGACAGTACGGCGGGTTGGGGTGAGCAAAGCGAACCCCAACAGCCAGTTCGAGTGCAGTGTCGTGCGGGTGCGGATTTCGCCTATGCGTTACCCCAATCGGCCAAACTCACCATGCCGTCCAATGCAAAACCCGCTTTCATATATCGTGTATTCGCAGTGACCAGCACTGCGTCGCGTGTTTCGAGTGCGAGCGCGTGGTAAATCGTATCGAAAAGAGGTTGGTTGAGGTCTATGGCGAGGCGCGAAGCGCGACGCAAAATCAGCGGATCATCGACCACCTCGAAATCCATCGCTTGCAACATCGCGATATCTTCTTCGGCACCTGCTGGGTTTAGACGATAACACTGGCATCGACCACGAGTGTCACGGGCGCCCGACGGTCCGCGCAACGCGGATATCCGAATCACTTGCGGAAGCACGTTGACCTCGTTTATCAGTTAACTGCCGGAACAATTTTTCTCGTTGTTTGTTCCGAGTTGCTTCCAATACTGCGCGGCGCATCAGATCGGCTACCACGGCGCTCTTATTTTTATCGCGAAATGCACGGTCGAACGCTTCTTTGACATCGTCTGGAACACTGAAATTTACAGTCGCCATCGACTCTCTCCATAATCAATTTTGTTGAATATTTCAGCAAAATATAGGGCGCCCTAGCGACGATCGAAAGGGGAAACTGGAGAACAATCCGGGCCGGGGTTGTAATAAATCGCGCAGAGACTATTACTGTTGGCGCCGGCCTCAAATTGAGCCATCGTGCCGGCGTCGCTATGAGCCAGCTTTAAAGACCTAAACGCCAGCGACGACGCGGCTGCTGAGCACACCGGGCTGGCTCAGCGTAAGGGCGGCAGACGCCTTGCGAATGGCTCAATTCGACGTCGGCGACAACATGTAAGTCTTCGCCATGCGGCGCTTGCCATGAAATTCGCGCTTATCGATCTACCGACTCGGGTTGGAGCTCACGCCGCTTGTGGATTATCGCGAGCACAAAACAGTCGGCGTTTCGGATTTCATAAATGATGCGGTACGCGTGCGCGGCGACTTCTCGAATATCGGGTTCACCAAGTTCAGGAACTACGCGTCCCGAACGCGGCAACGCGTCCAGCGCTCCTGATTTATCGACGATGTCTTGAAGGACCTTCTTGGCGTAGAACTTGGAGTTCTGCGCAATGAAATCGTGGATGGCGCGCAAATCGGCCTTGGCGGGATCCGACCAAACTACCATTTCTCGATTTCGTGCCTAAGCTCCTCACTCATCGTGAGCTGCCCCTGATTGACCGCCTCCTGCCCCTTGCGAATCTTATCGATGACGTAAAGCTGATACATGATCTCTTCCATGTCAGCGTCATCAGGGAGCTTACGAATTGATTCAAGTGCTTCTTGCTTGGCCGGTATCATTCGGGGATCGCTCGCAAAGGTTGAATTCATTTCCGATCAGATTATAGCCAACGGCGTTCCACTCGCGTCATGTCCGTGCGAGGCAGTACCGTGGGTAACAACGGGTCAAGAATCGCCGCCAGAATTCTCTGCCGAAGTTTTGCCGAAGTCAGTGCTGAAAAGTGCGGCTCAGTGGCGCAATGTGCAACGGGCGCGACCGCCAGAACATTAAATAAATCAGCTAGTTGGTTTTTCAGTTCGTAACTACGAACCAGGGGGTCGGGAGTTCGAATCTCTCCGGGCGCGCCAACAATTCTAAATTAATTCAAGCACTCACAGCGGTCGTCAGCACCGCTTTTTGTTTCAACAAGTGTTCAATATCGATATCGAGACCTATGAACACTGCGGCGGTGCAGTCAAGGTCAGCGCGAGCGTCGAAGATCCGGCAGTGATCAAACTGATCCTTGAGCACCTCGACCGGCGCGCCGCGCCCGCGACCCAAGCCTTCAGACCCTTCGCCCGTGCCCCGCCGCAACAAGAATTACCGAGCCTGAAGGAACCAGGCTGACGGTACTGCACCAATTTTCAAGCATGGACGCAAAGCTGGTCTCATCCCCGCCCGGCATGGGGCCAGCCATTCGCGCCAGCGGGCCCCAGTCCCCACAATATTGAGTGTCAGAAAACGCCCTCAGCCGCCCTCGGCGCGACTGTCGCGCGAGGGTCCCGTGAAATCCCAGGGTAGGTGGCCGCCGTTCACCACAATCGTTCCTGTTGGCCCCGTTCGACTTCAACGCACTCGACGCTCGATTTTGTCGAAAGGGGATCTGGTGGCTAACTCGGGGCGGTTTGGCAGAACGCTGCCGCTTCTATTGCGCGAAGGCTCGGCGTTCGCGGGCTTCATGGCGTTTGCCGATTGGCTATATGCCCGAACCGGGCAGACGCATCTGATCGCGCTTGATCGCTTGTTCGACTTGGCGCACCGATATCTCGTCGAAACTCTCGCACTCGATACGGCTGCGGTGCCAGTGGCCGCCTAGCATTCATGCACAAAGGCATCACGGCGCGGTCAACGAAAAGCACGGCGGCCACACCCTCAAGGCAACGACGACACCTTGCAGAAGCGGGGTGATGACTTTGCATCAGGCGCTGATACGCGATGCCGATGCCACCGGCTACAACAATCACCAACAGGGTGCTCGGAGAGCCTTTCCGGATGCGTTTCTTGGGACCGATGCGTCGCCGAGCGGCCACCGTGCCACATCCCAACTCTACCGGGTGAGTAGCCCCGGGGAATTTCCGCTTGCGCCGTGCCTCGTTTTGCCGCGGCATACTCGCCGGTAATATCGAGCGAGGTTAGATCACTCGGGCTCATCCCCGCCGAATATTTTTATTCTCGCGAGGAATTTATTCACGTCGTGGCTGAGCATGACGACGTCAAACTTGTTGCCGTCGCGATCCCGTACGTGTTCGCTCAGCATGGCCTCGGCACGGAAGCCAAGATCCTCGAACAGCGCGATCGCAGCGGCCTGATCGGCCGTCATGTAAGCGATCAGTTTTTCAACGCCGAGTTCCAACGCAATGGAAAAACATTCCTCCACCAAAACCCGCCCGAGCCCCTTACCCCGCATCGCGGCGGCGACGACGATGCGCATCTCGCCGACGTGCGGCGACCACGACAGCTCGTCACGGATAATTGCGATACACGCACGCATCTGCCCATTCTGTACTGCGAGCAAGGTCGTGACGCTGCCGTCTTTGAGGCTCTGCAACCATGCGGCCATGACCTTGGGCGCGGTAATGTCTCGGCGCATGAACAGCAAATCGTGCGGCGACAGCGCGCGTGCAAAACTTGATACTGCCGCTTCGTCGGCAGCGGTCATGTAGCGTACTTCGAATTTCTGATCCGCTACCGTCACGATGCGCGGATATTTTCTGGTGATGTTTTTGTTCATTCCGAACGACTCCCTAGCCAAGCTTCGAGTTTAGGCCACAGCCGTCGCGGCGCGTTGGGTCCCGTCACGACGCTGAGATGTCCTCCCTTGAGGATCAACTCCTCTTTGTCCTGTGAACCGACCATTTCGATCAGCGGTTTCGATGCGCCTCGCGGCACGAGATGGTCGTGCTCCGCGATCACGTGCAGGAACGGTACCTTGATATTGCCGAGAAGCACCGGCCGGCCGCCCAGTGAGAATTTGTTTTTGAGCAAGCGATTCTCAGCTAACAGCTCCGTTACAAGCTGACGCATATAACCTCCCGGAAGGGGTAGCGTGTCGGAAGCCCAGCCGTCGAACCGGCGGAAATGCGTGACGTACTTTTCGTCCCACATGTTGTCCCACAATCTGATCTGCTCGGCAATGCGGGTCACCGGCCGGAGCATCGACGCGCCCATGAGGAACGCTTCGCCGGGAACATTGCCGTTCACGTCGACGTACAGATCGACGTTGAAATAGTTTGGATCAGCCAGGTTGCGATGCAGGGTCAAATGCTCGAAATCGACCGGCGTTGTGAAGCACACGAGGTTGGCAAGGGGTCCGTCATCGGACACCAGTGCGGCATAACAGGAGACCATCACGCCAGCGGCGCAGTAGCCGACAAGTGAGATCTGCGATTCGCCCGATTCCCTGAGGACTCGATCGACTGCGTCCGGAATGAAATTCAGGACGTAATCGTCGAACGTCAGCTTTGATTCGTCGGCCCCGGGAGGCAGCCAATCCAGCATATACACATCAAACCCGGCTTTCAGCAGATACTCGACCAGGCTCAGACCCGGCTGCATGTCCATGCCGTAGCCGTGGTTGGAGGGCGCCATCACCAGCAGAACCGGTATGCGATAGAGCTCTTCCGATTGTGCCACGTAGTGCAGCACGCGCTGCGTGCCGCGGCGGTGGAGAATGCGCTTAGGCGTCACGCCAACCGGCGGCTTAGGGGCGGTGAGGTAATCGACGCCCTTCACCGTGCGCTGAAACGCGCGTTGGATCTCATCACGATAGCGCTGCGCAACGGATACGTTTCCCGCCTCGGCCTGATTGCTCGACTTCATGACTTCTCCTCCACTGGCGCTGCATAACGCTTGGTTCTCTTGACACGCGCAGGTGCGTCAAGCTTGTTTGGCTCGCTGCCAGCCATCCTTTCGACTGCGTCAGCGACCCGCAAGATCTGTTCTTCCATCGCTCGCAATCGCTCCCCGAGCGCGTTCAAGTCGTCTTTGGTCGGTAGATTCAGCGCATCGAAATAGCGCCGGAGCAGCTCCTGACCCGTTTTCTGCATCTGCAGCGACGCGCCGAGCACGCGGTTCATCTCGCGGCTGAATCCGCTGGTCGTCATTGCCTGGGTAGCCATGGCGTTGACGCCTTTCTCCCATTGACTGAGCATTTCCCGCCACAGCGCAATAGGATCTTTTGGGTCGTTTTCGCTCATAAATTTTCCTTATTGATAGTGTCTTCGCACGTCATGGTCGCCATGACGCTGGAGGATGCCGTCGAGAGTCCGGCCGATCTGCGTTGACAGGCGGATTTGTTCCACCAATGGCCACGTTGAGCGCTGTCCGTCCGCATACAGTTTTTCAATCTCCGTGGTTGTCAAATGCCCGAGCACCTTCCGCGGGTCGACGAGCCTGAACGACGGCGTAATGTTGATGTCGCCACTATATTCCTGAGCATAGAGTGAGTAGAAGATGTTCAGCGCCTTGCTGATTTCCGGCACACCGCGCAGATAGCGACGCGAGAATTGCTCGCTTGCACGCAACCACTCTTTGTTTGCGTGGCGCCACACATTCTTGACGGCGCGCGGTCCGGGCCACAAGTCGTCGCTTTTCATCAATGCCAGTGCGACCGGGTTTGCCTGGCTCACGATGTAGTGATTCACCCCGTAGAGCCGCGCGAGACGTTTTGCGGGAAGATCGTCCGTGACGGCGC
The DNA here is from genome assembly GCA_043738965.1 of Gammaproteobacteria bacterium. Classification (GTDB taxonomy): domain Bacteria; phylum Pseudomonadota; class Gammaproteobacteria; genus CAIKBL01. Next base: position 85 of record JAYUEZ010000046.1, on the reverse strand, counting down.
CATCGACCCAGCGGCTGCCCGGCAAATAGGGTTGTGCCTCCCCATGACTGTTTTTCGCCGTCAGGGTGACCGGCTGAAACACACC
>JAYUEZ010000045.1:0-2803 GCA_043738965.1 Gammaproteobacteria bacterium | reverse complement strand
CAGCGGAGTGCGTTTTGACCGCGTGACGCTATACCGTGCGCTCGATTGGTTGGTGGTGCAGGGAATCGTACATAAAGTCGCCGCCGAAGATCGCGTCTGGCGATTTAATGCAATCCGTTCTTCCCATACCGATCAAGCCCATTTTCATTGCACGCGTTGCGGGGCGGTTGAGTGTTTAGATCACACTGATGCTCGACTTCCGGTTAGTGCTCCAGCACATTACAAAACCGAGCGCGCCGAAATCATGTTACATGGCGTGTGCGCAGCCTGTGTTAACTAGTCCAGTTAATTGCTAAGGCCTAATCGGCCGCTTCGCGACATCTGTCCTTTTTACTTTTGCGGCGGCCTTTAATCCCGCCCGTGGTTGGGCCGGGATTAGGAGCGTCGGATCCTGTCGGCTCGAAGCCGACAACAATCTCGCGTGGCACTTTGAGGGCTTGACGCTTTTCGATCAGCTGGAAGTGCGCCTCCGTTGCCGCACTGACAAAGCTGACTGCAACTCCCGTCGCCCCGGCGCGGCCGGTGCGGCCGATGCGGTGAACATAATCCACCGCTGATCGCGGTAAATCGAAGTTAACCACCGCCGGCAGGTGCGCAATGTCGATGCCGCGCGCGGCAACGTCGGTGGCGACAACGACCTGTAACTCGCACGCCTTGAAATCGGCTAACGCTTTGGTGCGTGCGGCTTGACTGAGTTCGCCGTGAAAGGGTGCGGCCCTGATCCCGGCGCGCCGCAGTTTCTCGGCGACGTGTTCTGTTGCGTACTTGGTCGCTACAAACACCAACGCGCGTTGCCAGCCATGTACTTGAATGAGATGGCGCAGCAGTTGTGTGCGGCGTGGCGTGTCGACTGCGATCACGCGCTGCAGAATCGTCGGTTCCGTAGCTGGCGTGGACGGCATGTCGATACGGATCGGATCGCGCAGCAGATCCTCGGCAAGGGCGTGTACGGCGGGAGGAAAAGTCGCCGAGAACAATAGATTTTGGCGCCTCGCGGGGAGCAGTTTGACGATGCGTGTGAGCTCGTCAGCAAAGCCCAGATCAAACAATCGATCCGCCTCATCAAGTACCAAGGCCTCAACTGCACCAAGGCGCAGCGCATGGTGCTCCACCAGATCTAAGAGGCGCCCCGGTGTGGCCACTACAATGTCTGCCCCGCCGCGCAACGCCATCATCTGAGGGTTGATGGATACCCCCCCGAACACGATGCCTATCTTGACCGGCGGCGTCACATAGCGGGCGTAGTCATCGATCGCGGTACCGATTTGCGCAGCAAGTTCGCGCGTGGGTACGAGGATCAGCACCCGCGCTGGCCGCGGGAATTCGCCGCGCGTACTCAGACATCGTTGCAGCAGCGGCAGCGCGAAGGCGGCGGTCTTCCCAGTCCCCGTTTGGGCGCAGGCCCAGATGTCTTCACCGCAGAGAATCGCGGGGATCGCGGCTTCCTGAATTGGCGTCGGCACGGAATAGTTTCTCGCGCTGATCGCGCGAATGAGGGGTGGCGACAAACCAAGCGCAGAAAACTCCACGCTTAAGCGTCCATCTCGCGGATCCGAAAGGTCCGGCCTTTAATTTTCCCCGCGCGTAAACGCTGCGTCGCCTTGGCATGCCATTCACGCGCGATGGCAACGTAAGTGCGGGTCGCGAACACGGCGATCTTGCCGACCGCCGTGGCTGGTAGTCCTGCTTCTCCGGTTAGCGCGCCGAGCAAATCGCCGGGGCGCAGTTTGTCTTGACGGCCAGCATCGATTGCGAGCGTCACAAAAGGCGCGATCAATGGTGCCGCAGCGCTGGACGACGAGGTTAGCGTTCCCCATTGCACTGGCGTACCGAGTCGCCCTTGGATGATTTTGACGCGCGCCAATTCGTGCGGAGCGCACAGACTGAGTGCCAGCCCACTAAGTCCAGCGCGACCGGTACGACCGATACGATGGAGGTGCGTGTCCGCGTCCGTTGCCACGTCAAAGTTGATCACCATCGGCAATTCCGCGATATCGAGCCCGCGCGCCGCGACATCGGAAGCGACGAGCACCGTGCAGCTACGGTTAGCGAAGCGGACCAACATCTCTTCACGCTCGCGTTGCTCGAGCTCGCCATGTAACGCCAATACCGAGAAATTTCGCGCGGCGAGTTCGCGAGCGACCGCGCGCACCTCTTGCCGGGTATTGCAAAACACCACCACGGATTCCGGTCGATACTGCAACAGCAGCGATTGGAGCGCGGCAAGTTTGTGCTCCGTGTGGGCTTCGAAAAAGGTCTGTTCGATAAGTGCTGCTGCGGATTCAGCTTTAACCGCGACATCGAGCGGATCGCGCTGCAAATCGCGGCTGATTTCGCGCACCGCGTGCGGAATCGTCGCCGAAAACAATAGCGTCTGGCGCTGCGATGGCAATGCCTTAATGATGTCAGCGATGGCTTCCGCAAAGCCCATATCGAGCATGCGATCGGCCTCGTCGAGTACCAGCACCTTCACTGACTTGAGCGGTAGCGCGTGCTTCTCGATTAACTCCAGAAGACGCCCGGGTGTGCCAACAACGATATGAGGTTCGTGCGCCAGCGACGCCAAGTGCGGACGCAACGGCACTCCACCGCAGAGCGTCAGCACTTTTACGTTGGGAATAAAGCGCGCAAGGCGCCGGATCTCGCGACTGATTTGGTCAGCCAATTCGCGCGTCGGGCACAGCACCAGGCCCTGCAGCTTCACCGCGGTCGCATCGAGCGCCGACAATAAGCCGAGCGCGAACGCGGCCGTTTTGCCGCTACCGGTCTCTGCCTGCGCTACCACATCACGCTCGGCGAGAAT
>JAYUEZ010000044.1:0-2808 GCA_043738965.1 Gammaproteobacteria bacterium | reverse complement strand
CGAGAAGACGAAAAACCGGAGTTTACACGGAGTAAATGAGGATTTTTCGTCTTCTCGCAACGCTGCAATGCCGAGCGCAATAGTTTTTACACGGCCTGATGCGCCGGAATGACGGCAGAGTATGACGCAACGTATCGGAGTCAACGTCGCGCGTCGCGGCTTTTTTGCGCGCCACGGCATGCTGCTCGTGATGTTGGTTGGCGTGGTTGCCGCGGGGATGCTCGTCGTGCACTACGGCCTGCGAGAAATTCTCGGCAGTATCGCCGGCGTGGGTTGGGGGATCCTCGCCGTTGCGGGTGCGCACCTGGTCCAGGTCGCGCTCTCGGCGCTCGCGTGGCGCGCGGTTGCGTCCCCAATCTCGCAGGGAGCGTTATCCCTGTTTGTTCTCGCGCGCTGGATCCGCGAAGCGGTGAGCAGCTTATTGCCGATGACACAGATTGGCGGGGAAGTCATTGCCGCGCGTTTGCTGACCCTCAAGGGCCTGCGTGCCGGTCCCGCCGCGGCGACCGTGGTGCTCGATCTGGGGATGGAGATCGTGAGCCAAGCCGTGTTTACGATGGTGGGCCTCGCGTTGTTGATCCTGGACGGTCACCACGGACCCGTGATCGAATGGACAGTCCTCGGTTTGGCCGGGATGCTCGCCATCGTTCCCGTGTTTATACTCGCCCAGCGGCGGGGTTTATTCCACGCCACCGAACGGATTTTCGATCGACTCGGGGAACGCTTCCCGCTGCTAGGCAATGCGAGTTTGGAAGGCTTGCACGACACCATTCACGCCATCTATCGCGCGCCGAGCGCGCTGTTCCGTTCGATCATCGTGCATTTCCTGTCGTGGTTGGCCGGCGCCTTTGAACTGTGGCTGGTGCTGTACTTCTTGCGTACGCCGGTAAGTTTTCCGCACGCGTTGATCCTCGAAAGTTTGAGTCAGGCCATTCGCAGTGTGGCCTTCATGGTGCCGGGTGCGGTCGGCGTCCAGGAGGGCGGCTTCGTGCTGTTGGGCGCGCTGTATGGTCTATCGCCGCCCGTCAGTTTGGCCTTATCCTTGGTCAAACGCGTGCGCGAATTCGTGCTTGGCATGCCGGCACTGCTGGTCTGGCACCAGCTTGAAAGTCGGCGCTGGTGGCGGGCCGCGGAACAATAAGAGGGGATGGTGAAGTGATGGCGACTGCGCTACATGAATCTTGGACGCACAAATTGGCGCGTGCGTTGGTCAGGCCGTTAGTGCCGACGGCCGTCACGCCGAATCACCTGACCACGGCGCGTCTCGTCACGGGTCTCGCCGCCTGCGTGGCGTTCGCCGTGGGACCCGGAGCCGCGCAATGGTGGGCGGGCGGGTTTTGGTTGTTGTCGGCTTTTCTCGATCGCGCGGACGGCGAGCTCGCCCGTCTCAGCGGCAAAACGAGCCCCGGTGGTCACGTCTATGACTACGCGACCGACGTCGTCATCAACAGCCTGGTCTTCATCGCGATTGGTTTTGGATTAAGCGGCGAAGCGTGGGGTCGACTGCCGCTGCTGCTCAGCCTTATCGCAGGCATCGCGATCGGGGGCGCGTCGATTTTGTCGGAATATCTTGAACGCAGCGGTAAAGTTGATGGCAAGGCGTATGAAGGAAATGCGGGCTTTGATTTCGACGACATCCTCTACGTGCTCACACCAATCGCGTGGTTGAATTGGACATGGCCGCTCGTGATCGGCGCCGCGATCGGCGGACCGTATTTTCTGTTTATTACTTGGCGGCGATTGCGCGCGGCTGGTAATAGTTAGCGTGCCGTGTGCGGGAGCCGCGTTAGCGGCGAATTTTTCGCCCTCTCCCGCGAGGGGAGACAAGGGCGAGGGTGAGGGGCCGCATTAGTACTTCAGCCACGACCGGTGCGGCATGAGACAGTCATTTCTCGCCGGCTTCGTCGCTGCGCTCACTGCGGTGATCATTTGGGGCACCCAGCTACCTATTGCGAAAGACGCCTTCGTCGCCGTCAATCCCTTGCACGCGACGATGATCCGGTATCAGGTCGCGAGTGTGTTTCTAGTTCTGCTGTTGATCGCCCGCGAAGGGCCACAAGCGCTGCATTATCGTGGCTTCGGCTTACGCGCCAGTGTGATTGGGGTGTTTGGCATGAGTGCGTCACCGATGCTGGTGTTCTTCGGCATCTCACTCGCCGGCGCTGAACGCGCCGCGGTCATCACGGCGCTGCAACCGGCGGTGGCCGCGCTCGCGCAGTGGATCTTTCGTCGCAAGCGACCAGCGACCTTTACCCTCGCGTGCATCGTGGTGGCCTTTGTCGGCGTCGTGCTCGTGGTCACCAAAGGGCACCTCACCGCCACCGCGACAACCCGTGAGTTAATGGGCAGTACAATCATCTTGCTCGGCGCCGTGTGTTGGGTCATCTATACGATGGGCACCGAACGCTTGGTGGGCTGGTCGGCTTGGAAAGTAACCGTGCTCACCGTGTTGCCCGGAATGATCGCGACCACGCTGGTCACTCAAACCCTTGCGGCCTACGCTGTGATTGAAGCGCCGACCCGCGCCGGGCTCCTGAGCGTGATGTGGCCACTCGCGTATCTGACTTTTGCCGGCGTGCTGTTTTCGATGCTGGCCTGGAATTTCGGCACGCGCCGCATCGGGGCTTTGAATGCGACCTTGCTGATCAACTTCATGCCCATTGTGACCTTTGCGTTTCGCGCCTGGCAGGGCCATCGTTTTCTGCCGATTGAACTCGTGGGTGCCTTGCTGGTGGTGCTCGCGTTGGTCGCGAATAATCTTTATTTGCGCCGGCAATATTTACGTCGTCTGTAATCCTGAACTTAACC
>JAYUEZ010000043.1:0-2814 GCA_043738965.1 Gammaproteobacteria bacterium | reverse complement strand
CGTTGGCCGCGCCGCGTTCACCCATGACGTAGGCGCGAAGCGCGCCGTGCGCAAGCTGTGCGGCCACATCGAAACTACGCGGGGTAGCGGCGAGCGCGTTCAGATAGTCGCCGAAGCTTTCCCAGTTCCACGCAATCCCGGCGCGGAGTGACTTGCCTGGAATGTCTTCGACGCCTTCCATGAGGCCTATCAACCAATCGTGGCGAGTCGGTGCGGCCGGCGCGAAACCGACCCCGCAATTACCCATCACCGCGGTCGTCACGCCGTGGCGTAGAGATTGGGTGAGGACCGGGTCCCAGGTTGCCTGACCATCGTAGTGGGTATGAATATCGACCCAGCCGGGGGTGATGAGCAATCCGTTGGCATCGATGTTACGTGTGGCACGACCGAGGCCCGTGCCAATTTCGGCGATAAGTCCGTCGCGGATCCCGACGTCCGCCGTGAACGCCGATTTGCCGGTGCCATCGACGACGCTTCCGCCGCGAATAATGGTGTCGAATTCAGCCATGATTTGCTCCCTCTATTGGAAATCCCAGTATAGGCCGTGTCGTACACGATCATTCAAATTTAATCTGGATGCGGCCATGAGGTCGAACATGCGCCGGGTTTATCGGGGTGGGCAAACACTCCCCCAACAAACCCGGTGTTAGCGTACTTCAGCGCGCGGCGTATTTCGGCGTCGCGGCCCGAATCCCGCCACCAGTTTCGTCCGCGAAAAAGAATGACGCCGCACCGAACGCGGGGCGCAACTCATCCAACCACGTCGCTTCTTCGTCATATTGGGCGAAGAAGGGGCGCATGACCCAGTCAGGATTTCGTCCCTGCAAGAAGCGCAGCGAGATGACCTTTTCACCGCGCACCTCCGTGACACCCAAGACCTCGACCTTGCCCGGCGTGGCCGACATGCTGGGTCCGCGGACCGTTCGCGCCAAGCCACTCACTCCACTAATCGCCGCGCGGTAAATATCCCAGGCCTCAACCAAGGGCACCGAGAAGTACGCATGCGCACCGGTGTCGCGACTCAGAAACATGTAATACGGCACACAGCCAAGCGTTACCTGTTGCCGCCATAGATCACGCCACGTCGCCGCCGCCGCATTGATATTACGCAGCAGTGGCGATTGGGTGCGGATTTCCGTCCCCGCTTCACGCAAATTCGAAATCGCTTCGTGAACGATGTCCGGCGCGAGTTCGCGCGGATGATTGAAGTGCGCCATCAGCGCAAGATGTTTGCCGGCGCGGACGATGCGCCTGAAAAGGGCGAGGAGCTCGGGCGAGTCTGCATCCGAGACAAATCGATAAGGCCAATAACTCAAGGCCTTGGTGCCGAATCGAATCCGCTTGAGATGCGGAAGATCCGCATCTAGCAATGGCTGTACGTAAGCCGCCAAGTTCCGCGCCGACATAATGAGCGGATCGCCACCCGTGAATAATACGTCGGTTATTTGTGGGTATTGCTTCACATACTCAATCAGCTCGCCGATTTCACGGCTTGCAAAGCGCGCGGCGCTGGGCCCGACAAACTGCGGCCAGCGAAAACAAAACGTGCAGTACGCATGACACGTTTGACCTTGACTCGGAAAAAACAGCACCGTTTCGCGATATTTATGCTGGATCCCGCGTAATGGCGCGCCATTCATCGAGGGCACGTTGAATTCGCGTTGACCGGCGGGGTGCGGATTGAGCGAGGCTCTGATCCGCTCAACCGTTGACTGCAGCTCGCTAGCCTCCGCGCCGTGGATCAAGCAGTCGGCGACCGCGTTGAAATCCTCGGCGGATAACATGTCACGCTGCGGGTATGTCAGCGCAAAAATCGGATCTTCCGGCGCCGCGCCCCAGTCGATCAGATGCTCGTTGACGAAATTGTTTACTTTGAACGGAAACACCTTCGACACGACTTCGATGTCGAAGATAAGCTCCCTGCTTAGTCGCGAAAGTTGTGGGATTTCGCGAAAATTTCTTCCGTGATACGCCTTGTACTCTGGGGTCACAGGGGCGCGTCTCGGGCTGTTCAATCTGTACGTTGACATCGGATAGTCCTCCGTTGTGTCTCGCCTGGGATTGCCAGTCGTTGACTGACCTCATGAATTGGAATCAAACAAATAATTGCGCTATTGCACCTCCGCATCGTTATCGATTGCCAAGTACCCTACACGACCACGGGCGATACTTAAAAGACGTAAATGCGCAACACCAGAATGCAACGTCACAGCGCTTTGAGGTGCGCGAATAGGTGATGCGCGGCGGCGCTGATTAGTCACCGTGTGGCATGATCGGCGCGTGTCACTCGGCAAAAAATATTGGAAAGCAACTGCGTAGGCCTGCGAACCGAAAATTTGTTTAGAGAAACTCTGAATAGGTCCATCCTGGACTTTTCAGAGTAAGGAAAGGAAAAAATGTGATTTTTCCTTTCCTTCATTTTCAATGGCCTACGCCCATTGAAAATGGCGGCACATCCCTGTGCTTAAGAAAGCTCTGCCTTTTGCAGAGCTTTCTTAGGTTTCGAGACACCCCTGAACGCGTGGTCTGGCGCAAACGAGGCGCAAGACGGGTTATCCTTATGCCTTGTCATAAGCAAACGTGAGACTCCCCCATGATCCCCGGCACCCTCGACACCGTCGCCACGCATACCCGCGTTAACAACGGACGTATGGAAATCGCTAATCCGCTGTACGCCTTGGTGGTCAACGAAATTCTGCCCGACTTAAGAATCGACGCGGGCGCGTTCTGGAACCTGCTTGAAGAAGTAATCACCGAGCTGGCGCCGCGAAACAATGTTCTGCTGCTCAAGCGTTACAAGTTGCAGGCAGAGAT
>JAYUEZ010000042.1:0-2815 GCA_043738965.1 Gammaproteobacteria bacterium | reverse complement strand
GCTCGGCAATCCCAACGTGACGTTGCAACGCTTCAATGCGTTGGTCGAACTCATGCGGCAGGAGACTATTGATGGTCGCCGGTTAATCGACGATCCCTTGTGGCGCGAGCGCCTAATGCAGATCCAGGGTCGCATGCTCGCGTTGCGCTGTAACGATCTGCGCTTGTTGTCGGCGCGTCTTAATAAGGCACCAGCACTGCTGGCTGGGATGATCGTAAAATTCGCCGGCACCGAATTGCGTCACGACTTGGAAGGCCTCGCGATCGATGCGCTTGGCGAGCTCGGCGTGCTCTATCGCGGCAGTCCCCTACTCCGCGATCAAGGCTTTTGGCAACAACACTATATGTATTTTCTTGGCCTCATCATTGGCGGCGGCACCTCGCAGATTCAAAAGAACATCATCGCCGAACGCGGCCTCGGCCTGCCGCGCGAACCAAAGGTGGCGTAAACCAAAAGCATCGCGCGTTAGCGGGAACTCATGCGGCCCTTCGGGGCCGAAATCTGCCCAGGAAGAACACAAACACTCAGCCCCACACCCCACCCAAACCCTCTCGCGCAAGGGGAGAGGGAGAAAACAGACCGCTTCTACTTGCCGCTGAAACGCGGCTTGCGCTTCTCGACAAACGCCGTGACCCCTTCACGGAAATCGGCGCGCACCGCGCAATCGGCGAACATCTCTGCTTCCATTTGGAGCTGAGATTCGAACTCGTTTTCAAGTGATCGATACAGCAAGCGCTTGGTGTTGCCGTACACATGCGTCGGTCCCGCCGCGAGACGCGCGGCGAGCTTGGCCGTCTCTTCCGCGAGTTGACCCGCTGGCGCGACGAAATTGATCATGCCCATGGCTTGCGCGCTTGCGGCATCGAATCGATCGCCAAGCAGTGCAATTTCCATCGCCTTCTTGATACCCACCGCGCGCGGCAAATGAAAACTCGCCGAACCGTCGGGACTCGTGCCGATATGACAATACGCCAGCGTGAAATACGCAGTGGCCTCCGCGATCACGAGATCGCAGGCCAAGGCGAGGCTAACGCCAGCCCCAGCTGCCGCACCCGCCACGCTCGCGATGATGGGTTTCGGCATGCGCCGCATCGCGAACATGATGGGATGCAAGTCATGAATGCGATTGACGAACAGGGTGCGCAATTCTGCGGGTGGCTGGTCGAGCATGCCAGACATTAGCTTAACGTCACCACCGGCCATGAAATGTTCCCCGGCGCCGCGGAGCACCACGCAGCGCACGGCATCGTCCTGCTCGACTTGATGAAGTACATCGCGCAAGCGAGCGCGCATGTCTTGGCTCAACGCATTGCGAGCTTCGGTGCGGTTAAGGGTCAACGTCGCGATGTGGTCTTTGATGTCTAACAATAAATCGGGCACGGCAGATCTCCAGGTTCGTCGTAGCTATGCTTCTAGCGGAAATCGAGACCCCCGTCAAAACCCGATTGCGGCCCACGATGACACAACCGTGGCAATGGGCAGGTTCGCACGTTAAAGTCGCGGTCGATAACAGCGACGTGACACGATTTGCCGAGGGGAACAACCACACATGCCACAGTCCGGACGATTTACCCCGCCGCCGCAACAGACCGTGATCTACGGTAGACCAGTGGCGGAGGCGCTTGAAGCCGAACTCGCGAGCCTTGGTGCGCGCCGCGTGGTGTTCGTCACCAATACCAGTCTGGCTCAACCGGGAGGCCTCGCCGATACCGTAGTCGCCGCGCTCGGGCAACGCGCGATCGTGCGCGTCGTGGGCGTGGGCGCCCATTCACCGCGGGGTGACGTGCTCCGCATGGCAGCGACCATGCGCGAGCATAACGCCGATGTGGTGGTCGCGTTCGGTGGTGGTTCGGTATGCGACGCGACGAAGGTCGCGCGATTGTGTCTCTCGAATGCAGTGACAACACTCGACGACATCGCGCGGCTCCGCGCGCCCGCGCCGCAGGCTAAGCCACCGACCTTACCGTACATTTCCATTCCGACCACGCTCTCGGCCGGCGAATTCACCCGTTACGCCGGCGTGACCGATGAGCGAATTCAGCGCAAGGAATTATTCTGGCACGCGGACGCAGCGCCGAATGTCGTGATCTTGGACGCGGCGATGACAACCGCGACCCCGCCGCGCCTGTGGTTCGGCACGGGCATTCGGGCCATCGATCACGCGGTGGAGACTTGGTGTTCAGTGAATGTAACCCCCGTGGTCGAAGCCACCTCGCTGCATGCGTTGCGCCTGTTGGCGCCCGCGCTGCGCGCGTGTCAGGCCGACAACACCGCGCTCGCACCACGCCTCGACGCGCTCATCGGCGCGTGGCTGTCGATCCAGGGTGTAGCGACTGGTGTTGATCTCGGGGCGAGCCATGGCATCGGTCACATGCTCGGTGGCACTGCCGGCATGCCGCATGGCGAGACCTCTTGCGTGATGCTGCCACATGTGCTGCGCTACAACGTCACTGTTAATGCCGATCGTCAAGCGAGCCTCGCGGCGGCGATGGGTAGCCCCGACACACCGGCCGCTGATCTCGTGCAAGCCCTGGTTGCAAGCCTCGATCTCCCCGGCCGCCTGCGTGACGCCAACGTGCCACGGGATTTATTACCACGGATTGCCGAGGAATCGATGCGCGATATGTGGATCCCGACCAATCCGCGCCCGATCACGAATGCCTCACAGGTGCTGGCACTGCTCGAAGCGGCGTGGTGAGCCTCGGGCAACTAACACGTCGCGCCCTCGGCGCGCGCCGCCGATGAATTCCTATGTCGTACTGCTGCTCGCGTACGCGCAAATCGCGGCGACGCTCACCGGCTTCATCGGCGTGGT
>JAYUEZ010000041.1:0-2823 GCA_043738965.1 Gammaproteobacteria bacterium | reverse complement strand
AGGACGCGCGCAAGATCCTCGTCGATGGCACGCCGCACTCGATGATTTTCCCCAATCTCTTCATCGCCGAGATTCAACTATTCGTGCTCCAGCCGTTGGCCGTGGATGAAACCGTGCAACACGCCACCGCGCTGCAGTTCAAGGGCGCACCCGATCTGAATCGCCGACTGCGGCAACAGACCATGGGTTCGGTTGGCCCGGCGGGCTTGCTGCTCGCCGACGACGCTGAGATGTACGAGCGCACGCAGCGCGGCGTACAAACTCGCGAGCCGCCTTTTCTATTTCTTGGTCGTGGGCGTCATCGTGAGCGCCGCGATCCCGAAGGCTTTCTGATTGGCGATGCCACCGATGAAGTGCCGACACGTGGCATGTGGCGCCACTATCGGACGTTGATGGAAGCCGAGTGATGGCATCGATGGCGGTGAATAGCGAATTGCTGCGCGAGATCGAGCAGTTCCTGTATCGCGAGGCGCGTTTGGCTGATGATCACGACTACGAAGCGTGGGAGGCATTGTGGACGCCCGATGGCGTCTATTGGATCCCCGCGAACGGCGACGACGGCGATCCCGAACAGGTGATGTCGATCGTCTACGACAATCGCTCGCGAATTGCGCTCCGCGTCAAGCAGCTAAACACGGGTAAACGCCACAGCCAGAATCCACGCTCCAGGCTGCGGCGCATGATCTCCAACGTCGAACTTCTTTCGAGTGCAGAAGACGAACTCCACGTGACAGCCAACGTGTGCGTGTTTGAATCCAATTCGCGCGGCGACATCACGTGGGCATCCCGCAATGAGTATCGTCTGCGACGGATCGGTGGCGAACTTCATATGGCGTACAAAAAGGTCGCGCTGGTCAACAACGACAAGGCGCTGTACTCGCTATCCTTTCTGATCTGATGGTGGGTTGATCGACCACGTCTCGATCGTGGGAACGGATTTATCCGCGACCTATCGAAGCACGAGCGAGACCTCGCGTCCCGCTCCCCGCAAAAGGAGCGGGAGAAAGATTGCTTCGTCGAGAATTGATTTGATGACGGCTATTTATCCCACATGACGTAGGAGCCGGCGGCGATGGCGTTAGTCAACATGGCGATTAAGGGCACTGCGCGTTGCGGTAAGCTGACCTTCGGTTCGTTCTCTTCGTTGTCATCGACCGCGGTCCCTGTTGCGCGCGGAGGCGCAGACTCCAGCGCTTGTCGTAGGCGGGCGAGTGCTGCGGGAACGTCCTCGGCCGCGATCGCCCCCGGGATGGTCCCGCCATGCCCCATAAGTTTGATCAATTGCGTGGCCACGTCGCCAAACATCGTGAAAGCAGCCGAATTCTTGCTTTGGAAGCTTACTAACATGGGACGATTCTCCGTTTCCAAATAGTCGTGGCGCGGCCGACATCGGGATGATCAGGCACCCCGATCGGTCGCTATTCCGATATTATCTGCTCGCGTTCTTAACCGCGCTATTGGTCTGGCCTTTGCGCTGCCCGGGATAAACGCTAGCCGCGGAACTGGAACCACAGGATTAGCGGGGCGCGGTCGGCGCGATCGAATCACGATACACTCACCAAAAATGCTTGGGGAAAAGGCAATTGAATGAATACTGAAAAAATCTCCCGTCTGGTGCGCGAACTCCTGGTCGAATTAAATGAAGATCCCGAGCGCGAAGGTCTGCAAAAAACTCCGCAGCGAGTCGCGAAGGCGCTTGAGTTTTTAACTTCGGGGTATCGCACCGATCCGGTCAAATTGATCAACGGCGCGGTGTTCGAGCAGAAGACGAACAGCATGGTCATCGTCAAGAACATCGAGGTCTACAGCATGTGCGAACACCACATGTTGCCGTTCTTTGGACGCTGCCATATCGGTTATTTGCCCAGTGGACGCGTGTTTGGTGTGAGCAAGCTCGCGCGACTGGTCGATATGTACTCCCGCCGCTTGCAACTGCAGGAGCGCCTGACCGAGCAGATCTCGCAGGCGCTGATGGATTCGATCGACGCCACGGGGGTTGGCGTATTAATCGAAGCCCAGCATCTCTGCATGATGATGCGCGGCGTCGCGAAGCAGAACTCGGTGATGATCACGTCCTCCGTGGTCGGCACGTTCCGCGATTCGGCCACTACGCGCGAGGAATTCCATGCGTTGATCGGAACGCGCTAGCCACCCGAAACTTAACGGTTCTTGATCAGATCACCATGTCAGGCTCTGACCTTCTGCGCGCCGCACACCGGTCCACTTGAAGCGAGCGTAATCGAGATGCCAAATCCAGCGTCGCCGGATCAGGCCGATAGGCAGACCACAGGGTTGCTCGAGCGCGCCGCGCCGCTCGCCCGCGCGCTTTCAGATTTACTTTGTCACACGCCTAACGGTCGCGATCATTGCGGCGCGCTGCATGGCATCTGGAGTGATTTGCGCTTGCTTGGCATGGCCGCGGAACCCGCGCGTCATGCACGGTTCTATGCGGATGCACTCGGCGCGCGTGTCGTGAAGAACGCCGGACGCGTATTGATTTCCGGGTGCGCGGATTGGGGCATGCTCGAGACCGTGGTCTTGGCCTATCAGCGCCACCACGCGGATCTCGACGTAACCGTTGTTGACCGCTGTGCCACGCCGACGCTGCTCTGCGCTTGGTATGGCGCACACATGGGGTTGCCGGTGCGTACGGCGGTGGCGGATGTGGGTCAGTACGCTGATCATCAACCGTTCGATGTGATCTGCACGCACTCGCTGCTGACCTATCCGGCTCTCGACGGCCGTCGTCAGCTAGTGGCTAACTGGTATCGGTTATTGCAGCCAGGCGGCGCGGTGGTGACGGTGACGCGATTGTCATCGGAA
>JAYUEZ010000040.1:0-7445 GCA_043738965.1 Gammaproteobacteria bacterium | reverse complement strand
ACTCGAGCCAAATTCGCACATAATCGGGCTGCGAATCGATGGAATCGCAGAACATCATCAGGATGTGCTCTACGCAGGCCGGCGCTGGCGTTTCGGATCGATCAAGCGGCGCGACAATGTCAGGGAAGACCGCGTCGTCGCGATTGGCAGTGGCATCGATCGGCATCACGATGGCGTTTTGGGCAACCTTAACACCGGCGATTTCGGTGTCCGCGGTCGCGCGTCGAAACAGGAGCTGGACTGGATAGCGAGCGCTGGATGGAATTCGCCGAAGGCGAGTTTGATCAGTGGGTCGGAGGAAAATCCCGCGTGATTGAGTAGTAACAACCGTACATCTTCATGACGGCTAACGGCGTAGGCGTTCAGCGACGGCACAAACTTCACTGGCGCGTGTTCGCGGAGGTAACGGTAGTACGGGTAGGGATCAGCCCGCACCGCCGGACTTTATTGATAGCGGCATCAATAGTGGTCGGATGATAAGCTTATGAAAGTTCAGTCAATACGGGGTGCCGAGTGCGTCGAGGCGCGTTCCATTGGCATTCGCTGCGGGGCGGGCTCTAGATCGGCATACGCGCATCAATCAACCCCAGGGTGCATCACTAATTGCGTGCGGATTTGGATTGCCCTTACATTGCAGCTACCTGTAAATGAACCGGCGTCGGTGAGAGACGCTCCCTACCCACAGCAGTAAACGGAAGGTTTTTATGATTCTCAAAGGCAAAGTAGTCTTAGTGACGGGCGCCGGTCGCGGCGTCGGGCGCGCCATCGCGCTGGAAGCCGCGCGCGCTGGCGCCGCGGTAGCGGTCAACGATTTAGGCGTTGGCTTGTCCGGTGACGGCGCCGACGCGGGCCCGGCCCAGGAAGTGGTGCGTGAAATCGAAGCGCTCGGTGGGCAGGCGATTGCGCTGACCAAGAGCGTGGCCTCGTGGGACGATGCACACGAAATGGTCGCGGAAACCGTCAAGCGGCTGGGCGGTATAGACGCAGTGGTGAATAACGCCGGCAATTTGCGCGACGTGATCTTCCATAAGATGACCTCGGACGATTTCCATGCCGTGCTCAATGTGCATCTCGTCGGCTCGTTTAACATGAGTCGCGCCGCCGCTGATTACTTCAAGGAACAAAAAAGCGGCGCCTATGTGCATATGACCTCGACCTCGGGGCTCATCGGCAACTTTGGTCAGGCCAATTACAGCGCCGCGAAATTGGGCATCGTTGGACTCTCGAAATCCATCGCGCTCGATATGCAACGCTTCGGTGTGCGCTCCAACTGCATCGCGCCGTTTGCGTGGACCCGCATGATCGATTCGATTCCGATCACGAGTCCCGAGCAGGCCGAGCGCGTCAAGAAATTGAAGACGCTGGTGCCCGAACGCGTCGCGCCGTGCGCGATTGCGCTGCTTTCGGATCTCGCCGATGGCGTTACCGGTCAAATTTTCGGCGTGCGCAACAACGAAATCTTTTTGTTTTCGCAGCATCGCCCGTTCAAAACCGCGCACACCTCGGATGGTTGGACGCCGGAGACCATCGCGAACCGCGTCTTCCCACAGTTCAAAACCAGCTTCTATCCTCTCGATCGTTCCGCGGATATTTTCAGCTGGGATCCGGTGTAACGGCTCGCTAATTCGACTCAACAAGGACTCATTACAATGTACAAAAAAGACAATCCCGTTACGCATCTCTGTACGAGCGACGTCGACAATATTTGGATCCGTGGCCGCAATTTGTGCGACGACTTGATCGGTAAAATGTCGTTTACCGACTTCATCGTGTTTCATTTTCTCGGTAAGGACGCGACCAAGCTGCAACACACGGTGGTTGATGCCGTACTGGTGTGCATCATGGAGCACGGCATGACGCCCTCGGCCGTCGCCAGCCGTGTCACGTACTTAGGCGCGCCTGAATCCTTGCAAGGCGCGGTGGCCGCGGGCCTGCTCG
The DNA here is from genome assembly GCA_043738965.1 of Gammaproteobacteria bacterium. Classification (GTDB taxonomy): domain Bacteria; phylum Pseudomonadota; class Gammaproteobacteria; genus CAIKBL01. Next base: position 5,507 of record JAYUEZ010000040.1, on the reverse strand, counting down.
GCGCCGGCTCACGATTTGTCGGGACTGCCGATGAAGCTGCCGCGTTGCTGGCGCGCATCGTTGGCAAACCAACGGCAGAGCGTGCGGGTGAGGCGGCGGTCATCGCCAAGGAATTCCACGGCGCCAAAAAATTCCTACCTGGCTATGGTCATCCCATTCATACCAATGGTGATCCCCGCGTTAAACGCTTGGACGAAGTGGCGCGCGCGGCAGGTGCGAAAGGCGAGTATTTGGATGCGATGTATCTGCTTGGCGACGCGATAAAAAAAGCCAGCGGCAAAAATATCGTGATCAATGTCAACGCGGCGATCGGCGCGGTGCTACTCGAAGCCGAACTGCCGCCCACCATCGCGCGCGGTTTCAATTTGATCGCGCGTTGCGCAGGGCTAGTTGGACATTTGTTGGAAGAACTGACCGAGCCGGCCGGCTATCACATTTGGAAACTCGCCGACGAAGGCGTGCCGTATGTCGCGGCCGAATAGCCATTAGAACTGCTCGCGCTATGACGGTGCCGGCGCCGGGGTAATAAGTTGGAGAGGGCTAGGGTGAGGGGGAATCACCCTCCCTGTGCTCTCCCGCGCATCGTTATTTAATAACGACTGGATTCACCGGCGCACCCGCGCCATTGACGATCTTCAACGGCGCGGCGACGTACAAGAACGTGTACTGACGATCCGCGGCGCAATCGGTGGCGAGATCATCCAACCACGCGATCTCGGTCAAGGTGATACCGAGATTGCGCATCAACGCATTGTGCAGCGGCAGCGCCACTCCCGAGACCGGATCCACCGTGACTTCGTTCGCGATGGTGTCAGTGACGAGATTTGGGATCTCCATCTCGTTAAACCATTTGACGAGGGCCGGACTGTAAGTCAGACCGGGCTCGATGAAGTTTTCGTAGAATTCCGCATGCGAAACTTTGTAGTACTTCGCGATCCAACCGGTGCGCACCACCAGGATATCGCGCGGCTTGATTTCCGTACCCTGGGCGGCAGCGCACGCTTTTAAATCTTCATGCGTGAAGGTTTCGCCGGGATCGAGCACTTCTTTTTTCCGAAAGCGCGCGATGTCGAGCAGAATGCCGCGGCCGACCACGCCGCGTTCGGCGATGGGCATGATGCTCGCCTTGGAGAGACCGCCGATGGTGGTCTTCGCGTCGTAGCCGTTCCAAATTTGACCATCGAACCAGACATGGCCTAGCGCATCGTATTGCGTGGAGCCTTGCGGAAAACAGGTCATGTAATCGTCGGCGTAGTGCAAGCCACCCTCGAAATGTAAGCCTTTGTTTGCGATCCAATGACCTTCGTCCATGACGTTGACGCGGATGGCGCCGGAGCGACCCGGCCACACGGGATCGCCTTCGGGGTTCGCCATTTTCACCTGCAAGGTAAAAACCTTGCCGGATTTGATACTGCCTGCCGCTTTGACGATTAACTCTGGCGTTAAATAATTCAGACTGCCAACTTCGTCATCCGCCCCCCACTTGCCCCAATTCTTGGGCGAATCTTTTAGCAGTTCACCGACCGGTGGCGCGGTTTTCTTGTCGACGGTGGACATGGGTCTCTCCTTGGTGTGGGCGGTTGAGTTCGAGACAACGAAAACTCACAGATGCACTCGAACGTGTCAAGCGCCTCAATAGCGCAACTGGGTTTAGACCATGGGATTAAGATCAGTCGCGCCGAGCAGCCTTTTCCCATGTTGTTCGTAAATCGAATCGTTGACGATTAAATGCACCGACGCGACTTGGAGATCGCGCACGCAGCGCTGCAGCATGTTATCCAGATGCACCGCCGAGCCTCCGCCGTAGCGAAAGGCTTGTTGTGCGACTTCAAGCGCGGTGTGCATGGCATAGGCCACCACGCTTCGCATTTCGACTTGCTGCGCGGCGTCCGGTCGTGTGCCGCCGGAGACCGTCACCCAGGCCTTCTCGTAGACTTCGATCATCAACCCGCGCGCCGCGCGTAATTTCAGATCGCACTCGCCAAGCGCGTGTTGAAAGACGGGTCGATCGGCGACGGTGGCTTTTTTCCCGTAACCACGGCGCTTGTTCAACGCCTGGGCAATGATCTCATCCAACGCGCGGCGCGCCACCCCCACCGCAAATCCACCGAGCTCGTTGGCGATTAAGCCGGGCATTCCCAAGTTATACAGCGGTCCGCCGCGCACCGGAGCCATCTTTCGCAAATCGAAACTGAAGCTTTCGGGGACCAGGCGATCCGCAATCGTGAAATCGCAGCTGCCGGTTCCTTTCAAGCCCGACACGTACCAGTTGTCGTGAATCTCGATGTCACTGGCGGGCAACATCACAAAGCGCGACCCAGCCGGTGCCCCGGCCGCATCCTCGACGATGACGTGGACCCCCACCCATTCGGCGTGCCGGATCCCGCTGCCCCACGACCAGCGTCCGTTCACGCGATACCCACCGTTCTCGCGCACGGCACGGCCCGGCATGACCAATCCCGCGGCGGTTGGAATACGTCCACCCGCCCACATGCGCTCGATGGCGGCATCGGGCAGAAACGCACACAGTGAAAGCGCGCCCGCGCCGATGAATGAGGCCCAGCCCGCCGAGGGATCGATGTAGGAAATCGCTTCAATTACTTCGATTTGGGTTACTGGATCGGCCTCCGCGCCGCCCAGTGCAATCGGCGCCTTGAGCGCGAACAGCCCCGCCTCGCGGAGCGCGCGCACTGAAGCCGCCGGTAGCGTGCGCTCAGCTTCCGCCGCCGCGACCCCGGCCTGCAAGGTGTCGCGTACGCCGTCGACGGCTTTAAGCAATGCGGTACGTTTCGCGGCCCGTTCGATCGGGAAAAGTGACTGCATGATTTCCTGCCCTACCAAGAGTTGGTTTGGTGATGAGACGTAACGTCTCATTTACTGGAATAAGTGTGGGCGATCAAGTGAACGGGTTTCTAAGCGTAAAAATCGCGTCCCCGGATGCTCAGTTAATCCGAGGCGCTACGCTACCTGCACCGGGCCCACGCTTGGGAACATGCTGCGTGAGCAAACGGAGAATTGCTGCGCATTCCACGCGAAAGTTTCGGGGCATTTCGTTTTCTGACAACACGCGGAGGTTCGGGCAGCAGTTCTCTCATTGCCTCGTCGCCGATAGAGCACTGATGCCGAGCGAAGCGGAGGACCTGTGCGCCGTTATTCAAAACGCATCGGGTCATCCCTTCGCGCGGCCCTTCGCCTATTTCGAACGGGCGTTGCCGCGCGGGGCTAGCGGCAACTTCGACGGGTTTATGTGTAAGGCTGCTGCTGCCTAGACACTAAGCTTTGGTTCGGCGTTTTCCAAAAGCGAGAAAACTACCGGGGCTTATCGGTCGGCTTCTTTAAATGAACATGCCGCAGCGGCGCGGCGACCGCGCTGCGAACTGCGGCATGCGCGCGTTTGCGTCTATGCCATTGCGGAGTTCGAATACGTAGGTGGGCTTCGTCGCCGTTGGGCAGCCAAGAAACCCATTACAAGCAACGCGCTTAAAAACAGCAGGAGTCCAGCGGGCAGCGGCACCGTGGCGACGGCTGTGATCAGAATCGGCGTGATGTTGATGAACCGTTGATTGCCTGCTAACTGTATTAACGAACTGCTGCTCCTGAGGCTCCTGCTGAATATCTCGTCGACTTGGGTTTGCGTCAGGGTAGTGCTACCACGGATAGTCGCATTCATCAGATTCGTGCCATCGTCTGGATTGATGTGATCAAGCCCAAGATTATGCACAAGCTCGTGGGCAATGAGGGCGCCGCCGTTGCTGCCCGCGGCAAAACCTGATTTAACGACGATCCTATTTCCGGAAATATCACCACAGCCAACTAAACTTGTGTTCGAACTACCACCGCAGAAGCTTAGATCATCGACGAAAAACAAATTAACGGTTGGGGACGCCTTGGGCGCCAAGCCAAAGAGCGTGTCCAACTGTGTGCTATTACCAATAGTGAGCAAACCGGAATTCACGATCGACACCATTGGATCGAAGCGAATGTCGATGGTTTGGTTGCCGAACGACGGCTGGGAAAATATAGCGTCGAGGGTCGATTCGTTGGTGGTGACCGTTGCCGCCGAGCTCGCGAACGCCACGGTCAATCCGGTCAATACCACCAGAGTGCGCAGCCAAGATTTTATTGTGTTGGGTATTAAGTCTGCCTGAAACATCGTTCTTACTCCTTGTCGTTATGGGTTGATGGTCCAATGACTGAGTTCATTAGCGGCCTCATCTTACGCGATCTGAAATTAATTGTGGTCGGTCCCCAAGGCTTCCGTGTAGGCTAGTGAAAGCTCCAACTGGGAAAGGGCTTGCATGCAAACCATCGGCAAATTGCTCGCGGCGGATGAGCATCTTAATCATCAAATCATCGACACCTTCGCGACCGTCGCGGAGTCGGATCTGTCGTGGACCGAGAAGTTATGGACGCCGATCTCGCGCAAGGACGGCAGTCTGCAGCTCGATGTTGGCATGGGGCGGTATCAGAACCGGGATGTCTTGGATGGCTTTGCAGGTATTTCGCGCGGCAAGGAACAGTGGACAGTCCGGGCGAGTCGCGAGCTCTCGCTCGACCCAGCGGCGAACCGCGTCGGCCCGATTACCTACGAGGTACTCGAGCCACTGCAGAAGATCCGCTGGCGGCTCGAGCAGAATTCCGTCCTTCCGCTCAAATTTGATGTGACCTTCGACGCCGTGCATCCGGCGTTTTTCGAAGACCGTCATATTCAGCGCGATGAGCACGGCTTTCGCATCGTCTCCAACGTTGTGCGCTACCACCAAGCTGGCGCGCCAAGTGGATGGGTGGAAATTGATGGCAAACGCGAGGTGATTAATCCTAAGGATTGGTTCGCGTATCGCGACCACTCGTGGGGGGTGCGTTTGGATGTGGGTGCGCCGCCGAGTGATCTGCGACCCGCGCGCGATTTTGGCGAGCGCAAGTTCGAGGATTCGAAATTTCTACTCAACTGGTCGCCATTGCTGCTGCAGAAGCCAGATGGCACGCGCTACGAATATCACTTCTACTTACAGATCCGCGGCGACGAGGTGTTTTATTTTTCGGGTTATCGCAATCATGCGGATGGCCGCCAGGAACGCATCGCCCGCGCGCGTCCCGAATTGCGTTATGTGGATGAAACGCGGCGGCTCATCGGTGGTCGTATTTTCTTCGATATGTTGTCGGGTGAAACGGCCGAGGTTCAGATCGACGTGATGGGCGAATCTGGGTTCTATCTCGGGCCGGCGCTATATCTTGGTTTTGATGGCAAGAAGCATGGCAATTGGCGCGGCGAATTGAATGTCGATGGCGAGCAGATCCCGGATATGACCGCGCCCGACGTCCGTAAACGCTTAGGCAGCGCGGTGCGCGACACCATCGTTCGCGCGCGCGAAGGCGATGCGGTGGGTTATGGGCTGATCGAACCCATTGTGCTCGGTGAGTGGCCGGAGTTTGGCACCACATCGAGCAAGCGCTAGCGGTATCACGTGTCGCGCGATCTGAACCGTCTGCTCGACGGCTTGCGTCGG
>JAYUEZ010000039.1:0-19534 GCA_043738965.1 Gammaproteobacteria bacterium | reverse complement strand
CGACAATCCCAGCAGGTGTTGCAAATGCAGTTGGCGCGGCGTCGATTCTAATAAATCCGCACCGCGAATCACTTCGGTAACGCCGGCTGCGGCATCGTCGACCACCGTCGCCAGATGATACGCCGGTAGATCCTCAACGCGCCAGATGACAAAGGCGTCAGCCGCTGTACCAATCGGCGGCGAATATTTGCCCTGAACGGCATCGGTAAATTCAATTTCGGTCGGCGTCCCGGCGACACGTACCGCATGTTTGACCGTGGCGGGGATCCGGCGGGCTCGACAAGTCCCCGCGCAATGCTGATTCACTAATTGCCGGCGCGAGCAGAGACATCGAAAAGCCAACTCACTATCGAGTAGCCACTGACAGGCGGCCTGATGTTGCGCCCGCGCGTGACTTTGAAAGAGGACGCTTCGCGACCATTCGAGTCCGAGACGCTCGAGGTTACGCAGAATCGCGTCCGCGGCGCCGGCACGCGCGCGCGGCGGATCGATGTCGTCTATCCGCACCAGCCATTCGCCGCCGTGCGCACGGGCTTGGAGGAAACTCGCGAGTGCGGTCGCCACCGAACCCAAGTGCAGCGCACCGGTCGGGGAGGGCGCAAAACGACCGACATAAGATCCCGTTACCACAGGCTCAAGCCTAGCGTCCGCGATATCGTGGGCGCTAGGCCGCTAAGGCAGGCTAATCACGTCGGGCGGGATCCACCCTGGCGCCCGATGTTCAGCGATGATCGTGGGATAGGTCCCACCGCGTACGTTAAAGCGCCCCCGCAGGCGCGCGAAACGCGGTTGGCAAGCGGCGATGATGTCGTCAAGGATCTGATTGGTGACGGCTTCGTGAAAATGGCCTTCCGCGCGGAACGACGCCAGGTATAACTTAAGCGATTTGAGCTCAATGCATTTTGCCTCGGGCACATATTCAAGCTCGAATTCGGCAAAGTCCGGTTGGCCCGTTTTGGGACAGACACAGGTGAATTCTGGCATCACGATTCGAATGGTGTAATCGCGAGCCGGCGCGGGATTCACAAACGTTTCGAGTGCGCGGGGGGCGTGAGTAGTCATGCGGAATCGAACCTTTAACACGGCCTAAGTAGCCGGCTCACGATAACACAAGGCGGCTCGACCGCGGCGCTTCGGCACTGCGCGTAACGAATTGAAGTCGTTTAAGAATCATGGATTCGACTAAGAATAAAATCCGGAATTTCAAGGTCTGGGCGACCTGATCCGCATACGCTATGCTGCAGGCATGCGAATTACCAAAATAAAGCTCGCGGGCTTCAAGTCCTTTGTTGATCCGACGACGTTGTACCTGCCTGGCAATCTCACCGGCGTGGTCGGCCCAAACGGCTGTGGCAAATCAAATATCATCGACGCCATGATGTGGGTCATGGGCGAGAGCTCGGCCAAGCACCTTCGCGGCGAGTCGATGGCCGACGTGATTTTCAGCGGCTCAAGTTCGCGGAAGCCGGTGGGGCAGGCCACCGTTGAATTGGTCTTCGATAATTCCGATGGTGCGATTGGCGGCGCTTACGCCGGGTTCGCCGAAATTTCTATTAAGCGCGCGGTCACCCGTGATGCGCTTTCAAATTATTTCCTGAATGGCACGCGCTGCCGTCGCAAGGACATCATCGACGTCTTTCTCGGGACCGGCCTCGGCGCGCGCGGCGGCTACTCAGTGATCGAACAAGGCATGATTTCGCGCGTCATCGAGGCCAAGCCCGACGAACTCCGCGGCTTTCTGGAAGAAGCAGCCGGCATCTCGAAATACAAAGAACGGCGGCGCGAAACCGAAACGCGAATTCGCCACACCAACGAAAACCTCGACCGTGTCAACGATGTCCGGCAGGAATTGGATAAGCAACTAAGTCATCTTCAGCGGCAGGCCAAAGCGGCCGAAAAATATCAAGAATTGAAAAGTGACGAACGGCGCCTGGAAGCGGAGCTCCTCGGAATTCGCTGGCGCTCGCTGAACGCGGCCCAGGTACTTCAACAACAACTGATCGGCACCCATGAGAATGCCGTCGAAGCCGCCACCGCGACGCTGCGCCGAGTCGAAGCGGTGCAGGCTGAACTCAAAGTCACGCATGGGCGCGCGAATGAGGAACTCAATCAGCGGCAAGCGCAGTTTTACGCCAAAAGCGCTGAAATCTCTGGCCTCGAGCAAACCCTGCAGCACAACGAAGATCGCCGTCAAACATTGGAGCAAGAGCGCGCGCGGACGCAGAGCAGTTTGGAAGATACGTCACGTTTGGTTGACGACGACACGACCAAATTTGGCGCTATCGAAATCGAGCTCGCGGCCTTGTTACCGCTGGACGCCGAACGTGGTGGCGCGGAGATCGAAGCCGCGGAAGCCCTTAAGCAAGCAGAACAACAATCCGAGATCTGGCAAGCGCAGTGGGATGATTTCAATCGACAGCAAGCCGAGGCGGCGCGTTTGGAACACGCCGAGCAGGTGCGCTTGGAATTGCTGCAAGCCGGACTCTCGGACGGAGAACGCCACGTCGCCGAATTACATGCCGAACGGGCGCGGCTTGATGTCGCGCCGCTTGATAGCCAAATCGCCGCGTTAGCCGCTGAGCTTGAGTCGCGCGAGCGTGAGCATGACGCCTTGGTAGCTCGCCAACATGACATCCGCGGCCAACTCCAAATGGCCCGTCAATCGATTCAAGTACGCACCGCTGCACTCCATCACGAACGCTCTGAATTGCAGCAGCTCGTGGGCCAGGAAGCCTCTTTAAAAGCGCTGCAGGACGCGGCGCTGGGTCGCGATCGTGAACAGCTTAATGCGTGGTTGCACGCCAATGGCCTCAGTGACGTTAACGTGTTGGCACGCACCCTCGAGATCGACAGCGGCTGGGAAGCGGCGGTTGAGTTGGCGTTGCGCTTGCCGCTTGCGACACTGTGCGCGGACGGGCTGGTCACTCGTTTGGTCTCGGCCGCCGGTCGAGCGCGACCCGCTTTTAAACTTGGCGGCGTAGAAAGCCTCGGTCCTCCCGCCGCACCGTCAACCCTAGAGTTCCCGCGTCTCAGCGACAAAGTGCGTGGCGCCTGGTCGAGCGCCAGTCTATTGGCCGGCGTCTACGCGGTGCCCGACCTGGCAACCGCCGAACGAATTCGCCCGCGACTCGCCGTGCATGAATCGGCCATTACGCCTGACGGGGTGTGGGTAGGTCCGAATTGGGTGCAAGTGCCGGGGCAGGAGAGTGTCGAAACCGGCATTTTACTTCGACAACGAAGTTTGGAAGCCTTGACCGCGCGCGTCGAACGTTTGCGTGTGCAACTCGATCGTGACCAAGTCGCGCTTGATACCCAGGCGCGCGACTTGGTCGAGCTTGAACTTAGTGAACGCGAGCTTACCACTGCCATTCATACTGCCCTGAAAGTCAGTGCCGAAAGCACCAGCGCACTCACGGTGCACCACAACGAGCGCGCGCAGATGACCACAAGAATTCAGGCGATTACGGCGCAAATCGCGCAGTTCGGCCAACAAACCGCGCAGGGTGAATCGACCGTATCGGGACTCCGTGCCAGCGTGCAGCAACACCGCGCGACCTTGGCGGAGCTCGCCATTGCTGGCAATGAGTTAAGCGCGCGCCGGCGTGAATTGCAAACACACTTGGACACCGTGCGTGGCGCCTGGCGCGTGGCGCGTGAAGCGCGGCACGAAGTCTCGCTAAAACTGGAGGGATTGCGCTCGACAGGCGCCTCGCTCACGTTGGCGCTGGGGCGAAATCAACGTCTGCGACAGGAGCTTGCGACACGTTGTCAGGAATTGCAGACCGCGGCGAGCAACGCCGCCGAACCACAAAGCACGCTGCGCTCAAAGCTCGATCGCGCGTTGAGCGAACGGTTAGTGCTCGAAACCGCGCTCAAAGATAGCCGCACTGCGTTGGACGCCGGCGAAACCGCGTTACGCGAAGCGGACGAACGGCATATTCAGCTCGCGCGTGAAGTCGCGGAGCGGCAGCGTGAATTGGAAGCAGCGCGACTCGAAGACCGCGCGTTGCAAGTGCGGAGCCAAGAACTGGAAGATCGCTTGCAGCAACAATCACACGTCTTAGCCGTGGTGATTGAGAGTTTGGTGGCCGAGGCGACGGAAGCAGGTTGGCGCGAACGACTGGAGACGTTGGCCACTAAAATTTCACGGCTGGGACCCATTAATCTGGCCGCGATCGATGAGTTCGCGCAACTCTCCGAGCGTAAGATCTATCTCGATAACCAATGCAACGATCTCACACAGGCGATAGCGACGCTCCAAGACGCCATGCACAAGATAGATAAAGAAACGCGCACGCGATTCAAGGAGACGTTTGACAAAGTAAATACTGGGTTACAACGTACGTTTCCAATCTTGTTTGGTGGCGGGCACGCGTATCTCGAACTGGTCGGTGAGGATCTGTTAGAAACCGGGGTGACGGTGCTGGCGCGGCCACCGGGTAAGCGGAATAGCACGATCCATCTATTGTCCGGCGGCGAAAAAGCGCTGACCGCGCTCGCTTTCGTGTTCTCCTTATTCGAACTGAATCCGGCGCCCTTCTGTCTGCTCGACGAGGTGGATGCGCCGCTCGACGACACCAACGTGGCACGCCTTACGGATATGTTGAAAACGATGGCGGAGCGCGTGCAGTTTTTATTTGTGACCCATAATAAAATAACGATGGAAATCGCGGAGCAGCTAATTGGCGTGACGATGCAAGAAGCGGGCGTGTCGCGCCTAGTGTCCGTCAATATGGAAGAGGCGGTGGCACTCGCCGCCACCGCGTGAGCGACATCCACTAAATGCTAATGCGCACGGGTAGCCATGCAATGCGAAACCAACGCCAAATGCCATGAGCGAAAGTTCTTGGGGTCTGCGTCTCGCCTTATTACTCATCGGAGTGGCAGTTGTCGCAGGCGTGTATTTTGTCGGCATCGTACGCCGCCGCGATCAAATTCGAACCTATCCGCGGCGCGGTAAAAAGTGGCGGAATCCCATGCGCGATCGCGAGCCTGAGTTTGAAGCCGACGACAGCACCTACATCGACCCGGTCGATGACGAGATCATCGCCGTGCGTGTCCGCACCGTCGAGCAAATACCCGAACTCCCGCGGGTGACGAAGGAAGTCCGGCCGCGCGCGCAACCGACGCCGGAATCGCCACCGTCTATACCCGAGCCCGAGCCACACGCTATCCCTCGTAAGGGACGCGTCCGGCGCACGCTAGCGCAGCTGAGCTTCGGTTTCGGCGGAGATGGCCATGACCAACTCGCCGACGCGAGCGGGGGCAGTGGCGACGGCGAGCCCGCGGTTTTGGTGCTGCATTTACGGCCGCCGCAAGCGACCGAATTCACGGGCTCGCAAATCGTACGACAGGTCAATGCCGCCGGCATGCGTCACGGCGATCCAGGCGTCTTTCATCACTACGGCGCAGGCGATTTAAGCACTGAAAAGCCGCTGTTCAGCTTAGCTAATATGTTTGAGCCCGGGACCTTCGATTTGCAACGCATCGAGAGTTTCACAACCGCCGGGCTGGTGATGTTCTTGCGCTTACCTGCCGCGCTTGATGGTGCGGTTGCCTTCGAGTTGTTTTTGAACACCGGTCAACGGCTCGCTGAAGGCTTGCAAGCGAGCTTATTCGCGGATCAAAACACCGCCCTTGATAGTGCCAGCATCGATCGTATGCGCCGCGTGGCGGCGCGGTTTGTAGCCCCGCATGCCTGAGTCCGACGCGGCGCGGGCAGCGCGCCTGCGCCAACTCATCAACCACCATGACCAGCGGTATTACGTGCTCGATGATCCCGAGATCTCCGACGCCGCGTACGATGACCTCCTGTCCGAACTCAAAGGACTGGAGGCTGCACATCCGGACTTAGTAACGAGCGACTCACCGACCCAACGCGTCGGCGGCAAACCCGCGCACGAATTTCGTCCCGTCGAACATCTGCGGCCAATGTTGTCGCTCGACAATGCGTTTACGGTTGATGACTTTATGAATTTCGATCGTCGAATCGCGACCCGGCTGGGCGTGGAAGTAGTGTCTTATACGGCGGAGACCAAGCTCGACGGCCTCGCCATAAATCTGCGTTACGACGCCGGCGTATTCGTGCGCGCCGCGACGCGTGGCGATGGCGAAACCGGTGAAGATGTAACCGATAACGTCCGCACGATTCGCGCCGTGCCGTTATTGCTCAAGGTTAAATCGCCGCCCGCGTTGCTGGAAGTCCGCGGTGAAATTTATCTTGATGAAGCCGGGTTTGCCGCGCTAAATCAGCGGCAGCTCGAGCGCGGAGAAAAAACCTTCGCCAATCCACGCAACGCCGCGGCCGGTAGTTTGCGTCAGCTCGATTCCAAAATTACGGCGAACCGCCCGTTAACAATGGTTTGCTACGCAATCGGCACCTGTGACGGCTGGGATCCGCCGGATTCACACTTTGAGTGTCTGCAATGGTTGCGCGCGGCGGGCTTTCGCGTGTCGCCCGAAACCCGCCGGGTGCAGGGCGCGGTGGCCGCGCTCGCGTATTACGAGGCGATGGTCACGCGACGGGCAACCCTCGGATACGCGATTGATGGCGTTGTTTACAAGGTGGATAGCCGTAACGCGCAAGTCATGCTGGGTCAGGTCGCGAAAGCGCCGCGTTGGGCGATTGCGTTTAAGTTCCCGCCCGAAGAGCGCGCGACGCGCGTCTTGGATATCGATGTCCAAGTTGGTCGGACGGGCGCCCTGACTCCCGTCGCGCGCTTGGCGCCGGTGGTAGTCGGTGGTGTCACGATCACGAACGCGACTTTGCACAATGCGGACGAACTCGCCCGCAAAGACGTTCGGATCGGCGATCTGGTAATTGTTCGGCGCGCGGGCGACGTTATTCCGGAAATCGTGCGCGTGGTGCTCGAGCAGCGTCCGCCCACGGCGACACAGTACGGCATGCCGGACGCGGTGCCCGATCAGGCACGTGCACAACGCATCCAGGCGATCCTTCACTTTGCCTCGCGCCGCGCATTGGATATCGAAGGACTCGGTGATAAGTGGGTCGAACAATTCGTTACGCTTGGTCTCATCAAAGATCCCGCGGATCTCTATGGCTTAACGCTCGAATCCCTCGTCGCGCTCGACCGGTTAGCCGAAAAGTCGGCCACCAATCTGCTCGCGGCAATTGCCGCGAGCAAGCACACCACCTTGCCGCGGCTTCTGTATGCCATCGGGATTAAAGAGGTGGGCGAAGCAACCGCGCGCGTGCTCGCCGAACAATTCGGATCGTTAGAGAAAATCATGCAGGCATCATGCGCCGAGTTGGAACAAGTGCCGGATATTGGCCCCGTCGTGGCGAACCACATCCACGCTTATTTCGCGCTGACTGAACATCGTGAATTTTTAGCGCGCTTACGCGCCGCCGGCGTCCACTGGTCGAATACCGAACCGCGCAAGGCGGACTCGCCGCTCGCGGGCTGGACGATGGTTTTAACGGGAACGATGGAAAGCCTGACGCGCGACGACGCGACTGCACAGCTGCAGGCGTTGGGCGCTAAAGTTTCGAGCAGTGTATCGAAAAAGACCAGCGTCGTGATCGTGGGCGCGGAAGCGGGTTCGAAAGCCACTAAGGCGCTTGAATTGAAGGTGCCGATCCTCGAGGAAGCCGGGTTGGTCGCGTTGCTCGCGAATCCGGCGCAGGCGACTTCGATTCTGCGGCGTCACGCGCTAGCGCGGATGGCCACCGAGTAATATCGGCGGCCCAGCGCGAGTTAGTCGTCAGCGCCGACGACCTGATTGCGGCCACGGAATTTAGCGCGATAAAGCATCGTATCCGCGCGCTCGATCAAGTCGACCTTCGAATCACCCGCGCCCAGTTCCGCGATCCCGACACTGGCCGTGACCTGCACCGTGGTGCCGCCAGCGTGGGTTTCGAGCTCTTCCACCGCGCCACGAATACGCTCGGCCAGCAGCCGCGCGCCGGCAGACTTGGTGTTCGTCAAAATTACCGCGAACTCTTCACCACCATACCGAAATACCACGTCGCTATCACGCGTACAGCGCGCAATACAGTTCGCGACCGCCGTTAATACCGCGTCGCCAACCGGGTGACCATGGGCATCATTGATCGACTTGAAATGATCGATATCGATCATCAACATCGACAGCGGCGTGGCGTGACGCAGGGCCGACAAGACTTCGTGCTCGATGTGTTGGTCCATGCTGGCGCGGTTGTTGATTCCCGTCAGCGGATCTTTTAAAGCGGAATGCAGCGCACGTTCGTACAGTAAGGCGTTGCGCAGCGGATAAATTAAAGCGCAGAGCATTACCTCGAATAAGGCTTGTTCGTCGCCGGTGAACGGCTGATTGCGCATGAAACTGATTTCGCCCAGCGATTTGCCAAGCAAGTTGAGCTCGTAACTGCAGCGATGTAGTTGTTGGCGCCCTTCCTGAATCACGACGTCATCGGCGCGGTTGCGATACCGTAGCGCCGCGCGACGCACCACGCGGCGTACTTCACAACTAAATGCGTGGATCACATCTTTGACGAAAAGACTCGATTGCAGCGCGTTGGAAATGCGGAGTACTGTCGAATCGGACAAAAGTCGCCGCGCATTCGTAGCGGGGGCGAAATAGGGCATCGCGCCGATCTGAACAAGCGGTTCATTCACTGCTGCCAACTCAGACTGACTGGCCATCTACCTCTCCTCGCAAAATCTGCAAACGATGAGAAGCGAGATTTATGCCAAGTAAGGTCGCTGACTAGCTCATATCAGCCAATTCAGTGAGTTAGGTGTCGTTCTGACACCGCGTGGCACGCGAAGACCGAAACCCGACTCGTCACAGTGGCCGTCAAGGCCGAGACCTCGAGCGCTTTCGCCAAATCTTTGACGGCATGGCGTGCCGCGCACGTCGATCTGAATTGGTGACCGGCAAAGCGGTGAAATCTTGCCGCAGCTAGTCGTCTTAGGGGTCGGCTACCTGCGGAACGTCAAGTGCAAGGCCATGCAAAGCAGTCGCGGCTTCGCTCAATAAATACACAAAGTAGGGCGCCACGGCCTGCGGCTCGGGAAGCGCAGTCGGGTCCTCCGCTGGATAGGCATTCGCGCGCATGCGGGTGCGCATCGCGCGCGGGTTGAGCGAATTCACGCGGACGCCACTCGCTGGTCCAAGCTCGTCGGCCAAGGTCTGCATCAAGCCTTCGTTAGCGAATTTCGACACGGCGTACGCACCCCAATACGCGCGGCCATGCCGACCGACGGATGAGGCCACGAAGACGATTGACGCGCGGCCGCTCGCGCGGAGGAGCGGCAAACAGTGCCGGAGCAGCAAGAATTGGCTATGCACATTGACCTGAAACACGCGCGCCCAAAGCACTGGGTCATAATTCTCAAGCGGCGACATCTCGCCTAACGCCGCGGCATTGAGCAACAAACCGTCCAAGCGGCCGTAGCGTTCCTGAATCAGCGCGGCAATCGCCGCGTAATCATCCACGGTCGCCCCTTCGAGATTCATCGGAATGATCACGGGCGGGTGATGCCCCGCCGCTTCGATTTCGTCCGCGAGTGCTTCAAGCCGTCGCACGTCGCGGCCGAGGACCAAGATCTGAGCGCCGTGCGCGGCGCAGGCCACACTGAGCGCACGGCCAAGCCCACGGCTCGCGCCCGTGATCAATACGACCTTATCAGCGAGCGCATCGCGCGCCGGCGGCAGATACGCGCCAAAGTGGTCCGTGCTCATTAGCTAAAGTCGCCGGCGCGCAAGATGGTGTCGCGCGCATAGTTTTTGTCGTCGAGGTCCGGATAGTCGAGCGTGAAGTGCAAACCGCGACTCTCTTTGCGCTTCAAGGCGCTCCGAATAATGAGTTCGGCGACTTGCACTAAGTTGCGTAATTCGATCAAGTCACCAGTAACACGGAAGTTGGCGTAGAAATCGCTGATTTCTCCGCGCAATAGATGCACGCGCCGCCGCGCTCGATCGAGGCGCTTGGTGGTCCGCACGATACCGACATAGTCCCACATGAAGCGCCGTAACTCGTCCCAGTTGTGGGCGACGACAATTTCTTCGTCGGCGTCGGTCACCAGGCTCTCGTCCCACGGAGGAACGTTGGGAAGCGCGGGCACCGCGCCGAATTCGCCCTCGATGCAAGCCGCCGCCGATTTAGCCGTTACTAAACATTCAAGCAACGAATTACTGGCCATGCGATTCGCGCCGTGTAACCCCGTGCACGCCGTCTCGCCGATCGCAAACAAGCCCGGCAACGACGTGCGGCCGGCAGTGTCGGTTATCACCCCACCACATAAATAATGCGCCGCGGGCACGACCGGAATCGGTTGGGTGGTGATGTCCAATCCGAATTCAAGGCATTTGCTGTAGACGGTTGGGAAGTGCGAGCGAACGAAATCGGCGGGTTTATTGGTGATGTCCAAATAGACGAAATCCGAGCCCAAGCGCTTCATTTCATAGTCGATGGCGCGCGCCACGATATCACGTGGGGCAAGTTCTTCACGCGCGTCGAAGCGCTGCATGAAGGGTTCGCCGTTCGGCAGCAACAACCGGCCACCTTCGCCGCGCAGCGCCTCGGTTAGTAGAAACGACTTGGCGTGCGGGTGATAGAGACAGGTTGGATGAAACTGCACAAATTCCATATTGGCGATGGTGCAGCCCGCGCGCCAGGCCATCGCAATGCCGTCGCCCGTCGCGACATCGGGATTGCTCGTATACAAATACACCTTGCCCGCGCCGCCCGTCGCTAACACCGTCCATTTGGCGCGGATAGTAACGACTTCGTTCGCGGTGCGATCGAGCACATAAGCGCCGACGCAGCGATCTGGCATGCCGCCGAGCTTACCCGTGGTAATCAGGTCGATGGCGATGTGGCGGGCGAAAAGTTCAATACGTGGATGTTCCAGTACCCGCGTATGCAGCGCGTCTTCGACCGCCCGTCCTGTCGCATCCGCGGCATGCACAACGCGGCGCCGACTGTGGCCGCCTTCTTGCGTTAAGTGAATGGTCGGGGTGCCATCATCGGCGGCAGTGGTGGTAAACGGAACGCCTTGCGCGGTTAACCAATCGACTTGTTCACGACCGCGCTTGACGATTGCTTCAACTACCGTGGGATGACACAGACCGGCACCCGCGCGGAGCGTGTCATCGACATGTGACTCAATTGAATCGGCTTGATCCATGACCGCCGAGATCCCGCCTTGCGCGTAATAGGTGGCGCCTTCGGTGACCGCCGCTTTGGCCAATACACAAACTCGATAACGGGTCGCGAGGTGCAGTGCGAGGCTCAAGCCCGCCGCGCCACTACCGATGATGAGTACGTCGTAGTCCCGCTGGTGTGGCATGGTGTCTCACTTGCTATAATCGCTCGAAATCCACCGTCCATACCCGAACTAATGCGTAGCGCCATGGTCTACGCCTCAGGTGTGGTCAAGGCTTATGGCCATGATACAGGGAGTGCCCCGTGACGGGCGATACCGACCACGCGCTGGTGCTGCGAGTCCAGCGGGGCGATCGCAACGCCTTTAATCTTCTGGTGCTGCGTTATCAACACCGTCTCGTGAAACTCATATCGCGTTACGTGCGCGATCAGGACGATGCAATGGATGTCGCGCAAGAAGCATTCATCAAGGCCTATCGCGCGTTACCAAATTTTCGCGGCGACAGCGCGTTCTATACGTGGCTCTACCGAATCGCGATTAATACCGCGAAGAATCATCTCGCGGCGATCGCTCGGCGCCCCCTTGAAGTGGACTTGGTCGCTTCGGATGGCGATGAAATTTCGCTAGAAGAGCTGCAAAAAGACGATGAGACGCCCGAAAAGATCCTACTGGTGGACGAAATCAAGCACACCATCAGCTCTACCATCGCGAGCTTGCCTGAAGACCTGCGAACGGCAATCATGTTGCGCGAAGTGGATGGATTAAGTTACGAAGAAATCGCGGTGGCAATGGAATGCCCGATCGGAACCATTCGGTCGCGGATTTTTCGGGCGCGCGAAGCGATCGACGTCAAACTAAAACCGTTACTAGAATCTTAACAAAGGTCATCCAATGGAACCTACCGAACGGCTCTCAATGCTCATCGACGACGCGGCTTCCGCCACCGAACTCGACGAATTAGACCCTATCGCGTCGGATCTCGAGCGACAGCAGACGTGGGCTCGCTATCACTTAATAGGCGACGCACTACGCGATTCATTGCCGACGCGGATTGATCCCCGGTTTGCCAACCGCGTCGCTGCCGCCATCGCGAAGGAGCCATCGCTCCACACCAACATAACGCGGTTGGCGCCCATCCGGCCCACGCAACCGCGTTGGCGACCGCTGGCGTTGGCGGCGGCCGCGACACTAGCGGCCGTGGCCATTCTCGCTTTGCATCACGAACGGAGCACGAATGGGATATCGGCGGTCGCCGAGTCCAATCAACCCGTGGTGACGCAGCTCACCATCGCGCTGCCCGGTGGTACCAACACCATGGGACAAGCGGCAACGGTCATGCCCGATGGTGAATATCAACGGCGCCTCAATAGTTACTTAGTCAACTTCAACGAGCAACGGACGCACGTCGGGATGCCGAGCGTGACTCCCTATGCCCGCGTCGTTGGCTTCGAATCCGGAACCGAGCGCTAGCTGTCGATGCGCGACAGACTTCGGATGCAGACTGCCTTGGGGATAGTACTTCTCCTCTACGGTTTGGCTGCCATCGCAGGGGACGCCGAAGCGTTGGTGAGCCGCGTCGCGGCGGCGACCAAGTCGCTCAGTTATGACGGGATCTTCGTTTATTCACGCGCTTCTCACCTTGACGCGATGCGCATTGTTCACCGCGCGATAAACGGCGTCGAAACCGAGCGCCTGGTCTCGTTATCAGGGCCCGCGCGCGAAGTCGTACGTGATGGCACGCGCGTCACCTGCACCTTCGCCGACGACAAAGCCGTTATGGTGGAAAAGCGGCAACCCAGCGATTTTCTGGGTTTGGATTTATCCGAGCCAATTGAGCGGGTCAGCCGTTTTTATACCTTCGCCATTATTGGGCACGATCGCGTGGCCGGGCGACCCACGACCATCGTGTTAATTCAGCCGAAAGAGCCGGATCGTTATGGCTATCGCCTGTGGCTCGACGACAGTTCCAATTTGCTCCTTAAATCCGCAGTCCTTGACCGGCACGCGAATACGCTTGAGCAGGTCATGTTCACGCAGATCCAAATCAGTGACGCGATAACCGATGAACGACTGCGGCCTGAACTCGATGGCGCTGGGTTTACCTGGTACACGAATTCCGCTGAAGAATCTCCAGCGGCGGAAGCGCGCGGCCAACCCGCCACCTGGTCAGTTGGCTGGTTGCCGCGTGGCTTCGAAATGCGTAACTTTCGGACTCAACACCTAGCCGCGAGCAAAATGCCCGTTAAGCATTTAGTCTATTCGGACGGGTTGGCGATGATTTCGGTCTTTGTGGAAGAACTACTGCAAACCGAAGCGCCTCTCCAAGGCTATTCGTCGATGGGGGCGGTGAACGCGTTTAGTCGCGTCGACACCCGTTATCAAATCACGGTGGTAGGCGAGGTGCCACAGCCAACTGTCCGTCAAATCGCCATGTCCGTCATCAATAATCAACCTTAAACACCATGCTTACACTCCAATTCGCTGGGCTTGAAAAGCGCTGGGCTTACTTACTTTTCGGCGCCGCCCTGTGCGCTGCTGGCGCGAGTACTGCCCCGAACGTTGAGGCCGCCGACCTTGGCGCACTACCGGATTTCACGACGCTGGTAAGCGCGAATAGCCCCGCCGTGGTGAACATTAGTACCACGGCCGAAGCGAAAGTCAGCAAACCAGGTAAGCGGCGTAACGGGCCGCCCAACCCGCGCGATCCGCAGATCCCGAATGTGCCGGATGAGGGCCAATTAAATGATTTTTTCCGGCACTTCTTTGGCGATCAGATGCCGGACGGCCCCGGTCAGATGGAACCGCGCGCGTCGCTGGGCTCCGGTTTTATTATTTCGAAAGATGGCTACGTCATTTCAAACTATCACGTCGTGAAAGACGCCGATGAAGTAACGGTGCGCTTAAGCGACCGGCGTGAACTGACGGCGACCGTGGTCGGCACCGACCCGCGAAGCGACATCGCGGTGCTGAAGATCAAGGCCGAAGGCGATCTACCGACGCTAAAACTAGGCAGCTCTGAAGCCTTACGCGTCGGTGAATGGGTCCTCGCCATCGGTTCGCCGTTCGGCTTCGATCACTCGGTGACCGCGGGCATTGTCAGCGCCAAGGGGCGCAGCCTGCCGAACGAGAACTATGTGCCTTTCATCCAGACCGACGTCGCCATCAATCCCGGCAACTCGGGGGGACCGTTATTTAATTTGCACGGCGAAGTCGTCGGCGTGAATTCGCAGATCTATAGCCGAACCGGGGGTTTCATGGGGTTGTCGTTTGCGATCCCGATCGACGTGGTCATGAATGTTTATCAACAGATCCGTGACAAAGGCGCCGTCAGTCGTGGCTGGTTGGGGGTTTTGATTCAAGACGTGACCGCCGAACTTGCCGAATCGTTCCACATGGACAAGCCGCACGGCGCCTTGGTCTCGAAAGTGTTGGCGGATAGCCCTGCACAAAAAGCCGGAATCGACACGGGTGATGTCATCACCAAGTTTAACGGACAACCGATAGCGACCTCGTCGGATTTGCCGCCGCTCGTCGGCAGCACTCGCATTGGGGAGAAGATTCCGGTCGAAATCATGCACGAAGGACAGGCTAAAACCGTGCAAATGACGATCGGCGAGCTGCCGGCAGAGGAAGAACCGGTGGTTGCGGACCGACCACCACCGACCAATCCAGGAACCACCGACAATCGTTTGAAAATTGCGGTGCGCATGCCGACGCCAGCAGAGCGCAAGGAGCTCGAACTAAACGGCCGTGGGGTGATCGTCGAAGACGTCAAGGCCGGCCCCGCCCGCGACGCTGGACTGATGCCGGGCGATGTCATCTTGCAGCTTAATTTCAAGGAAATCGATGCGGTGGCAACGCTCGCCAAGGTCACGCGCGACTTAGTGCCCGGCGCCAAGGTGCCAATGCTCGTCAATCGCCAGGGTAGTCCCATTTTCATGGCGCTGAAATTGCCGCAATGACGGCGGGATCGGCGCGCTTTCGATTGTTGGTTCGCCAGGATTGTGAATTGTGCCTTGAACTGGAAGCAATGCTGGCCGCGGATCCGCGAGTAGCCGCGGCCGGTCTCCAGATCGTCGACCTTGTAACCAGCCCGGCCCTCTTGGAACGCTTTACCTATCGTGTACCGGTATTGTTCGTCGGTGAGCGCGAATTGGTTTACGGCCGCGTAGAACCCGCAGAATTAGCCACTGCGCTCACCGCCGAATTTGCGGAATCCTGACGCGCGATAACGCCTACCTCGGGGCTCCACGCCGCTGTCGTCCGGATGACGCATCGAGTAGAATCCGGCCCGGCGTCGACTCGTCGCCGTGAGCCCCGCAGCGACGCCACGCCCGTGCCTATGCAACACATTCGAAATTTCTCGATCATCGCCCATATCGATCACGGCAAATCCACCTTGGCGGATCGTTTCATCCAAATTTGCGGTGGCTTGTCGGAACGTGAAATGTCCGCGCAAGTACTGGATTCGATGGATCTTGAGCGCGAACGGGGCATCACGATTAAGGCGCAAAGCGTCAGTCTGAATTACACCGCCACCGACGGCCAAACCTATTTGCTGAACTTCATCGACACCCCGGGGCATGTCGATTTCAGTTACGAAGTATCCCGCTCTCTCGCCGCCTGCGAAGGCGCCTTGCTGGTGGTCGACGCCGCGCAAGGCGTCGAAGCGCAATCCGTCGCGAACTGCCATAAAGCGGTCGACCAGGGCCTCGAAGTGGTCCCGGTCCTTAACAAGATCGATCTTCCTGCCGCAGAACCCGAACGCGTCGCCGAGGAAATTGAAAACATTATCGGCATCGATGCCACCGATGCCGCCTTGGTTAGCGCCAAATCAGGAGTGGGCGTGCGCGAATTGCTTGATCGACTGGTGCGCTTGATCCCGGCGCCCAAAGGTGATCCCGCCGCGCCACTTAAGGCCCTAATCATCGACTCGTGGTTTGATAACTATCTGGGCGTGGTTTCGCTGGTCAGAATTTTTGATGGCGAGCTGGTGGCTGGGACCAAAATTAAAGTGATGTCGACGGGGCGCGACGTTGAAGTTGACCAAGTCGGTATTTTTACGCCTAAGCGCGTGCGTAAAGACCGCTTGAACGCGGGCGAAGTTGGATTTGTGGTCGCTGGTATCAAGGAAATTAATGGTGCACCCGTGGGGGATACCATCACCAACACGCGCAATCCAGCTGACCGCCCACTACCAGGTTTCAAAACATCGAAGCCGAATGTGTTCGCCGGGTTGTATCCCATCGAGGCCTCCACCTATGAGGCGTTTCGTGAGGCGCTAGCCAAACTTCGTCTCAACGACGCGGCGCTGTACTACGAACCTGAAACCTCGGAAGCGCTCGGCTTTGGGTTTCGGTGCGGATTTCTCGGCATGCTGCACATGGAGATCATCCAAGAACGCCTTGAGCGCGAATACGGGATGTCGCTAATCACGACCGCGCCCACCGTGGTGTATGAAGTCCTCACCCGCGACAATGAAATTCTGCTAGTCGATAATCCTGCACGCTTGCCAGATCCAGGTCAGATTGCCGAGATCCGCGAACCGATAATCCAGGCCGATCTCTTAACCCCTCAGGAATATCTGGGCAACGTCATTGCGTTGTGTGTTGAGAAACGCGGGGTACAAAACAAGCTAAATTTTGTCGGCAATCAGGTGGCCGTGGGCTATGAATTACCCTTAAGCGAAATGGTGGTCGACTTTTTCGATCGCTTGAAATCGCTCACCAAGGGCTATGCCTCGATGGACTACAGTTTTCTGCAATATCGCCTCGCCGATATGGTGAAGGTTGAAATCTTGATCAACAACGAGAAAGTAGACGCGCTATCCGTTATCGTCCATCGCGATGATGCGCAGCGCCGCGGTCGCGATCTAGTGGCTAAAATGCGCGAAATTATTCCGCGCCAAATGTTCGATATTGCGATCCAAGCGGCCATCGGCTCCAAAGTCATCTCCCGTGAGAGCATCAAAGCCTTGCGCAAAAACGTAACCGCGAAATGCTATGGTGGCGACATTACGCGCAAACGGAAGTTGCTGGAGAAGCAAAAAGAAGGCAAAAAGCGTTTGAAGCAGGTGGGTTCGGTCGAAATTCCGCAAGAGGCCTTCATGGCGGTGCTAAAGGTAGGTAAGTAAATGGTGTTCGATTTCTCGGCGGTGATGGTGTTACTCGTCGCGGCCAGCGGCGCGATTTGGGGTTTGGATTCAATGGTGTTCGCGCCGCGGCGGCGCAGCACGGCGGCCGTAGTCCACGGAGGAACGGCCGGCGCGCTGACTGAATCACAGTTGCCGGTGCTGGTCGACTACGCGCGATCGTTTTTCCCGATCTTTGTCATCGTATTATTGCTCCGCTCATTTTTAGTGGAACCCTTTCGGATCCCGTCGGGATCGATGATCCCGACCTTGCTGATCGGCGATTTCATCCTCGTCAACAAATTTACCTATGGCATTCGGCTACCGGTGCTCAATACCAAAATCATCGAAATCGGAGCGCCGCGGCGAGGTGATGTGGTCGTCTTCCGCTATCCTGAAGATCCCTCGACGCCCTTCATCAAACGCATCGTTGGTTTACCAGGCGATCGAATCACCTATCGGGATAAAAGTGTTTACGTGAACGGCAAGCCCATTGCCTATGAGCGCTTGGGCACCTATGTCGGCACCAAATCCGCGGCGGTCCACACCGGCGCGAACCTAATCGAGGAACACCTGGATACCGTGGATCACCAGATCCTCGTCATCCCGCAGGCGCCGACGATCGACGGGGAGTTCGAAGTGCCCGCCGGTAAATACTTCGTGTTGGGCGATAATCGCGATAATAGTCGCGATTCGCGTTATTGGGGATTCGTTCCGGACGCGAACTTAATCGGGCGCGCCTTTATGGTCTGGATGAATTGGGATAGCGGTCCAGCTTTATCCAGAATTGGGACAACTATTCGTTAAAAATCGATGTGGAGGGGAAAATGATGCACACAGAGCGCAAGCAGCAACGCGGCGTATCGTTGAGCGGTTTAATTTTCTGGAGCGTGCTATTGGGGGCACTCGCGATGCTTGGAATGCGCTTATTCCCGCTCTATAACGAAAAAATGAAAGTGGATTTAGCGCTTGAGAAAGTCGCCAAAGATGCCGCAAGCGGCGGCCAGTCCAAGTACGAATTGATCAAATCCATCATGAAACAATTCGAGGTTTCCGATGTGAATCGCTGGTCGACCGCGGATTTCACCAAGCTACTGCATGTCGAGAAGAAGCGAAATTCGGATGCTCGGGTGATGTCGTTGGACTATGAAATCCGAAATCCGATCTGCTGCAATTTGGATATCGTTTTGAACTATCACAACGCACACGAACTCTCGGCTGGGCCGGTTGAGTAGGCAGTAACGATGCACCTGGTCGTGTGTGACTGAGTTCCTCAAGTATCGGTTTCAGCGTCCAGAACTGCTCGCCCTGGCGCTGACGCATCGTAGTGCCGATGCCAGCAATAATGAGCGGCTAGAATTCCTGGGCGATGCCATCGTCGGCGCGGTGATCGCCGAATTCCTCTACGCGCGGTTTCCACATGCCAACGAAGGGCAGCTCACGCGGATCCGCGCCACCTTGGTCAACAAGGCGAGTTTGGCGACGCTCGCGCGCCAGCTAAGCTTAGGGTCGCGTCTGCGGCTTGGCGAGGGCGAACTGAAAAGTGGCGGATGGCGTCGCGATTCGATCCTGGCCAATGCCTTCGAGGCGCTCGTCGGCGCGATTTACTTGGATGGCGGACTTGACGAATGCCGACGCGAAATCTTGGAAGCGTACGGCGCCCGCCTCGAAGAGCTCGATCCAGCGCTCGCCGTAAAGGACTCGAAGACCGAACTGCAAGAATATCTACAGAGCCGCCGACTGCCCCTGCCCATTTATTTAATGATTGCAACCGATGGGCCTCCGCACGCTCAGACCTTTACAATTTCTTGCGAAGTGAGTGGCTTGGCGGAGCCCGTCCAGGCCACAGCGCGCAGCCGGCGTCAAGCCGAGCAGGAAGCAGCGCGCTTCGCGCTGGACGGACTACTAGGCACGGACGTGCGGCGTACGTCATGACGCTCGATTCGCCGCGCTGCGGTATTTACGCGATTGTCGGTCGACCTAACGTCGGCAAATCGACCTTGCTCAATCATTTGGTTGGTCAAAAAATCAGTATCACCTCACGTAAGCCGCAGACCACGCGCTATAAAATTCATGGCATCGCCCAGCACGGCACGGCTCAGCTCGTCTTCGCCGATAGCCCAGGCTGGCAGCGCCAACCGCGAAGCAAGCTGCACAAGCTGATGAATCAACAAATCGATAACGCACTCCACGAAGTTGACGCGGTGCTGCATGTTATCGATGTGGCGGGATGGCATACCGACGACGGCGCCATCGAACTGATGATTCAAGAAACCGCGCGACCCGGCAT
>JAYUEZ010000038.1:0-7460 GCA_043738965.1 Gammaproteobacteria bacterium | reverse complement strand
CGCCGATCCCGAGTTGCACCCACGCCTGATCCGGGATCAAATCGAGTACGTGTTCGAGGATTTGCTGATCACGCGGCTTGGCGGCTGGCGTCGCGTACGTACACAGTGGCGTCGCGGCTTCGATGGCATAGGAAATCCGTTCCAGCGGCACGCGACTCGCGCCGGCGGTGACTGGCATATTGGCATTAAATTCAGCAATGACCAGATCCGCGTTGGCGATGAAATCGGGATTCGAGCTTACCGAAATCCCGAGACTGACGGTGCCATCCGCCTGCGGCACCGACGTTTGCACCACCACCACATGCGGCTGGATTGGGCCACCACGCCGCACCACGCGACCGAGATCGCCTAAGCGAATGGGCACAAAGCCAAGCTTTCGCCGATCATTCTCCTTGAACAAGTGGCGTAACCCAGATGACGCCTGCCAGGTCACAAACCGAAAATGCTCGCCCAACCCGCGCTTCAAATAGCCATATCGACCAAAACCGAAGCCAGAGTACACCGTGAGGTTCGAGAAGCGCTCGACGTTGTCCGCGAACGCTTCGAACAGGGTGATTGGTTCGGCGCAACCGCCTGGCATCATCACATTAACCCCATCGGGAATCGCGGCGATGGCAGCCGCGGGCGTCACAATCTGCATACTTCACCTTCACTACTTATTCAGTGCCGAGTGTACTTAAAAAGGAGGCCACGCTGACCATGAATTTATGTCAGGCGAGTAACGCGTGTCCGCGCCTTCGAACTGGCGTCGCAATTTCAGTACACTGTCGCCGTCTCGTTTGAAGAACATTCACTCATGCACACTCCTTGGATCCGCTCGACACTCACTCTGATCCTGCTCGCGAATCTGCTGCTCACTGCCGCGGCCGGCGCCACCCCCGCTTTTGAGGGGCGATGGACGATCAACGAGGACGAGAGTGATGACCCGCATGATCAACTCAAGGGACTGAAAATGGTGAAATCCAGACCGCCGACCGCCAGCACGGGGACCGGCGGTCGCGAAGATGCGCAACGCGCGCGGGCCTACACCCAGCAAGCCTTGGTCAAAGAACGACACCTGCTCTTTTCGGAAGCGGATGTCGGTGAGTTGTCGCGGATCCTGAACGCGACGAGTGTCAATATCGTCCCGGCTGATTCGGGATTCCAATTTTCGTATGAAGATGGCTTCAAACGCCAGTTGAGCCCACGGCCCGGCGGTGCGGTGTATACCGCGAAAGGGGATGAATTTCTGCCCGATGAGTTGGGCCGCAGCATGGTCTACTGGCGAAGTTCAGTGCTAGTCATCGAAACCCTACTGACCCCACGCGGCACGATGACCGAAGAGGTGTCACTACAAAGCGCAAAGCATCGGCTAAAGATTCATACCGTGCTTAAAAACCCCGATTGGGATTTTGATGCCGATATCATCCGCATATTTGACGTGGTGTCGCAGTGAGTAGGGCGGAAAAGCGCAGCGCCTTCCGCCAAATGCACCGATCACATGTCATGGGACACAGGGCGGACCTTGTACACCACTGCGACGGCGACGTCCGGCCAGCAGACGAAAGGATTTTACGAGGGCCGCCCGGCATAAGGCGGAAGGCGCTACGCTTTTCCGCCCCACAAAGCTATCGACCGTTGCCGACACGAGTTCCCGCTCAGTCGTTCGCGCGGCGGTAGGATTTTCCCCTCGCTCGTCGCGGGTGAGGGGATACAGCCTGCCTATTTCTTCAACTTCGCCTTCTCCATCTCGCGCAATTCACGCCGCATAATCTTGCCGGTGGTCGTCATCGGTAAGGCGTCGACAAATTCGATCAGGCGCGGCACTTCGTGTTTGGCCAAGCGGCTGCGCACCGATTCCTTCAGCTCTTCGGCCAAAGCTTCGGTCGGCGTGACGCCGGGGTTCGCGATGATAAAGGCCTTGATGATTTCGGTACGCACCGGATCGGGTATGCCGATCACCGCCGCCATGCGCACCGCTGGATGCTTGATCAAGGCATCTTCGATTTCGCTCGGCCCGATGCGGTAACCAGAACTGGTGATTACGTCATCCGCGCGGCCGTGAAACCAGAAATAACCGTCTTCATCCATGTGTCCGGTGTCGCCTGTGATCAACCAATCGTTGATGAACTTATCGCGGGTGGCATCCGGCTTGTTGAGATATTCCTTGAGCATCACCGGATGCGGTCTTTGACACGCGATGTGGCCCGTTTCACCGGGCGGAAGCACCTTACCGGTGTCATCAATGATGGCGACCACTGAACCTGGCGTCGGACGTCCGAGGGAACCCGGCTTGATCGGCATGACCTTGCCATTGTTGCCGAGAATGACATTGCACTCGGTCTGACCAAAACCTTCGTTCACGCTCAGTTTCAATTCACGCAGCGCCCATTCGTAAAGCTCCTTGCCGACGGCTTCACCACCGGACAGCGCCGCTCGCAATTTCAATTTGTAACGGGAAAGCGGATCTGGCACGCCGCGCATGAGTTTCAACATGGTGGGCGTCAGCAGCGCCAACGTCACATTATGCTGATCAAGGATCCGATAGGCCTCTTCAGGTTCGAAACCTTTCATCGCGGTGGCGACCACCGTGCAGCCGTGGAACCAGCCCGGGAATAGCACGTCCATTAAACCGGCCATCCAGGCCCAATCCGCCGGCGACCACAGCGTATCGTTGGCTTGCGGGAAAAAATCGTAAATGAATTCCAAGCTCGGCATATGCCCAAGCATCATGCGATGCGGCTGCACCGAGCCTTTGGGCATGCCCGTGGTGCCGGAGGTATAACTAATCCAGGCGATATCTTCGGCTTTGGTCCGCACATTGGTGAACGTCGCGGGCGCGGACTCAATCGTTCGCCAGAAATTCTTAGCGCCGGTAGGCTCGCCGTCGATCACGAACACGTGTTCAAGTTTCGGCGCCTGACTCCGCGCTTCCATGACCTTCGGATAGTTCGCGCTATCGGTGATGAGGACGCGCGCGTCGCTATCATTCAAGCGATAGATCAGCGCATCCGCGCCGAATAGCACGGAGGTCGGACATGACACCAGGCCCGCTTTCCAGCACGCCACATGCGTTATCGCGCATTCCGGATCCTGCGCCAATAACACCGTGACCCTATCCCCACGTCGCAGAC
This sequence comes from Gammaproteobacteria bacterium, assembly GCA_043738965.1. Lineage (GTDB taxonomy): Bacteria > Pseudomonadota > Gammaproteobacteria > CAIKBL01. The sequence continues at coordinate 4,347 of JAYUEZ010000038.1, read as the reverse complement.
CAAGCCCGGTCAACGTATTGGCCCATTGATTCGCGAGTTTTTGAATTTTCTGGAAGGTGTACCGATGAACTTGTTTGGCTTTGTCTTCGTAAATCAGCGCGAGGCGCGCCGGGTCACTGGCCCAGCGGTCGCACACATCGTCGGCGATGTTGTAGTCAGTCGGAATATTCCACTTAAAGTTCTTGTAGATTTCGTCGTAGGTCGCGCCGCGTTGGAGCAGATTGGTCATGGGCTTCCCCCTCGGATTCGGTCGTGATTTAGCTCGTCCTTCATACCCGATCAGCCTAGGTCGAATCAACCGTGAGTGTGCACGGGTAAATCGAAGCCGTCGGGTTAGCTTAATCGCCTTGCTCGGCTGTTAGAATGCCAGTCCGAACTTCACCGCAACGCGTAAGGAGAATCCTGTGGCTGGTAAACTCAATGGCAAGGTCATCATTATCACGGGTGGCAGCACCGGCATCGGCCGTGCTACCGCACTGCGGTGCGCTGCCGATGGCGCCAAAGTCATCGTCGCGGACGTCAATACTACTGACGCCCAGGCAACCGTCGACTTGCTGGTCAAAGCCGGCGGCACCGGCAAGTTCATCAAAACCAATGTCGCGAGCGCGACCGAGGTGCAGGCCCTCGTTGCCGCCACGGTCGCGGCTTATGGTCGCTTAGACGGGGCCTTTAATAACGCCGGGATTGAAGGCGACTTCTGCAATATCACGAAAATGACCGAAGACAGCTTCGATCGCACCATCGCGGTCAATTTAAAAGGGGTTTGGTTGTGCGTTAAATATCAAATCGAACAACTGCTGAGTCAGGGTAGCGGCGGGTCGATCGTCAGCACCGCCTCGGTCGCGGGGATTGTCGGCGCCCGCGGCGCCACCGCCTACTGCGCGTCCAAACACGGCGTGGTGGGTATTACCAAAAGCGCCGCGCTCGAATTCGCGCGCAAGCGCATTCGCGTTAACGCGGTCTGCCCAGGCGTAATCAGAACGCCAATGGTCGATCGGCTGATGCAGGCCACCGGTCTTGGTGAAGCGGGATTTGTCGCGCAAGAGCCGATGGACCGCTTGGGCGAACCCCGCGAAATCGCGGATGCGGTGGCCTGGTTGCTATCGGATGAAGCGTCGTTCGTCACCGGCGTCGCGTTGCCGGTTGACGGTGGATTTTCTGCCACCTAACTCGGCGTCTTCAACATCACGCACGTGATGTTTGAAAGAACCAACCACCGAGACCTACACGCCGTTGACGAACGTTAACTTAGCCAGCGGATGATCCCAATCGAACAAGCGTTCGCGACTTGGGTCGTCCGTCATCGCTGGCTTGTGATCGCGGCCTGGCTGGTCGTCATCGCCGCCGCCGGCGGCGGGCTTCGGTATCTCACGTTCAACAATAATCATCGCCTCTATTTCAGTCCGGAGAATCCACAACTCCAGGCGTTTAACACCCTCGAACGCACGTTTGTTAAAAACGACACGGTAATGTTCATCGTGGCCCCAGCCGATGGGCGCGTATTCAGTCGCGAGACGCTCGCCCTCGTGAAGTCACTAACCACTCGCGCCTGGCAACTCCCGTATTCGAATCGGGTCGACTCACTGACTAATTTTCAGTTTACCGAGGGGTTCGACGACAACCTGGTGGTGCGCGATCTCGTTCCCGATCCGGCGACGTTGAGCGATGCCGAACTCGCCAAGGTCAAGGCGATCGCCCTCGCCGAACCGCTGTTAAGGAACATGCTGATCCGCGACGACGCGCGCGTGACGGCGGTGAACGTCGTCGTCCAAATGCCGCGCCAGAACGAAGCGCGCGAAGTGCCGGAAGTGGCCAACGCCGCGCGCGCGGTGGCCGCGGAATTCGAGCACACCTACCCGGGTTTAAAGATCTACCTCACTGGCGTGGTGATGATGGATCACGCGTTTGCCGAGGCCGCGTTACAGGACGCCGCCGGCCTCATTCCACTCAGTTTCGCGGTCATGGTGATCTTGCTTGGGATCCTGATCGGCGGTGTCAGCGGAACCTTGGCCACGGTGGCGGTGGTCGGTTGCGCCACACTCATCGCGATGGGCGTCGGTTGTTATGTCGGTTATCCAGTATCCACGGCGACGTCGGCCGCGCCCCTTATCATTTTGACGGTGGCGATTGCCAATTGTGTCCATTTGCTGCACGCCTTCGTCCACGGCATGCGCGATGGACTCGACAAGCCGACGGCGATCGTGACGGTCGTGAGCACTAATTTGCGGCCGATTTTCATGGCGAGCCTGACCACGGTGATCGGTTTTCTAACCTTTAATTTTTCCGATGTGCCGCCGTTTCGACAACTAGGCAATTTAGTCGCCTTCGGCGACTTCAGCTCCTACTTGCTTTCGATTTCATTCTTCCCGGCGCTGCTCGCCGTCCTTCCAGTCCGCATCACACCGCGCGCTGCGCACTCCAATTCGATAACGCCGCGCCTGGCCCACTACGTTATTCATTGGCGCCGTCAACTGCTACTGGGATTTAGCGTGGTCATGATCGGCTTGTTCGCGGGGTTGCCACGCAATGAGCTAAACGATGTCTTCGTCAAATACTTTGACGACACTGTCGAGTTTCGGCGTGCGACCGATTTCACCGTCGCGCATCTGACCGGTGTTTATCACCTCTACTACACGTTGAGCGCGACCGCGGCAGGTGGTGTAAGTGAACCGGCCTTCATGCAAGAAGCCGCCGATTTCGTCGCTTGGCTACGCACTCAGCCCGCGGTCGTTCATGTCGCGAGCTATACCGATATCATGCGTCGGCTCAACAAAAATCTGCATGGCGACGACCCGACCTACTTTCGCTTGCCAGGTGATCGCGATCTCGCAGCGCAGTACTTGCTGCTGTATGAAATGTCGCTGCCTTACGGGCTGGATTTGAACAATCAGATCAATATCGATAAGTCATCCGTCAAAATTGGCGCGGGAATTCAGACGCTTTCCAGCCAAGCGGTGATTGCCTTGAACACCGCGGCCGAAGCCTGGCTTAAAGATCACGCGCCACATATTAAATCCGGGACAGGATCCGGCAGCGCGCTGATGTTCGCGTACCTTGGGCGGCGCAATATCACGTCGATGCTGAAGGGCACCATCGTTGCCTTGCTGCTGATTTCGGTGGTCTTATTGATCATGCTGCGCTCGGTAAAACTTGGGTTCGTGAGCTTGATCCCGAACTTGGTGCCACTCGGCATGGGCTTCGGTTTGTGGGGCTATTGCGTTGGGCAGATCGGACTATCCATGTCCGTTGTCTCGAGCATGACCTTGGGCGTCATCATCGACGATACCGTGCATTTTCTCGTGAAGTATCAACGCGCCAAGGCGCTGCCAGGGAATGATGCCGCGGCCGCGGTGCGCGTCGCGTATCAAGAATCGGCCCCGGCGATGATGATCACTTCGGTCATTTTGATCGCCGGATTTCTAACCCTGGCGTTGTCGCATTTCCAACTCAGCGCCAGCATGGGTCTGTTAACCGCGGCGGTGATTGCCTTCGCGCTGCTGGCTGATCTGTTGTTTCTGGCCCCGGTGCTACTGCTATTCGAGCGTTATCAAAATGCATAAGACTGCCCTGGTAATTTGCACGCTGTGGTCGCTAGTGGTCGCGGCCGACACCCCGGAAGCACGCGGCCGCGCGATTGCGCTTGAAGTCGACTCGCGCGATCAAGGCTGGGCAAGTCTAAGCGCTGATCTCGACATGCGCTTAGGAAATGCGCAAGGCGAAGAAAGTCAGCGCACGCTCCGCCTAAATGCCCTGGAAATAAATGGCGACGGCGATCAAAGCCTCATCGTATTCGACTCCCCGCGTGATATCGCCGGTACCGGCTTATTGAGTTACACCCATGCGCTAAAGCCTGATGATCAATGGCTATACCTACCAGCTCTCAGGCGTGTCAAGCGGATCGCGTCGGCCAACAAATCGGGACCCTTCGTCGGTAGCGAATTCGCGTACGAAGATCTGACGTCGGCCGAAGTCGAAAAATATACTTACCTGTGGCTGCGCGACGAACGCCTCGACGAGCGCGAGACCCTGGTGTTGGAAGAGCGACCGGCTTATGAGCTCTCGGGCTATACGCGGCGCGTGGTGTGGATAGATAAGGCGATGTATCAACCGTTGAAAGTTGAATTCTATGATCGCAAGAATGCATTGCTGAAGACCCTCACGTTGAGCGGCTATCAGCAATATTTGCAGCGCTATTGGCGACCTTCGAAGATGGTAATGCAAAACCATCAGACCGGGAAACGTACTGAATTAACCTGGGCTAATTACGTGTTTCGCGCCGGTTTGACCGCGCGCGACTTCGACCAGAACACTCTCAAACGATCGCGTTGAAGTAATCGTTCGCGGGCG
>JAYUEZ010000037.1:0-2831 GCA_043738965.1 Gammaproteobacteria bacterium | reverse complement strand
GCGCGTGGCTGGGGATGCCATCAGCGTCACTGTCAATCCCGCCGCGGCGGCGCAGCACGGCCTCGATGCCAGCGGGGTGGCCGCGCAAATCGAAGCGCTGATCGGGGGTGTCGTCGCGACGCAGGTGAGGATTGGGGAGCAGCTGGTGACCGTTCGTGTGCGTGGTCCGGCCAGCCTGCGCAGTCGTGCGACTGCCATTCCCGATTTGGTGCTGACGGCGCCGGACGGTCATGCGGTCCGCGTGGCTCAGATTGCCATGGTTGCCATCGTCCCGGGCCAGCAACAGCTCACGCGCGAAGATCTGGCTCCTTTGATCGCGGTGACCGCGCGTTTGGAGGGCCGTGATCTAGGGTCGGCGATGCGCGAAGTTCGCACGGTGATCGCACGCTTGCGGTTGCCCACCGCGATACGGGTCGACTACGGTGGTCTCTATGCCGAACAACAGAAGAGTTTTGTGGATCTAACGCTGGTCTTCGTCGCGGCCTTGCTGCTGACGGCGCTGTTGTTGACCGTGATCTTCGCGCGCACCGCGTTGACGGTGGCCGCGCTCGCGACGATTCTGCTGTCTGCCGCCGCGGTATTGGGCGGACTGTGGCTCACCGGTATCGGCCTCGATATCTCGGCGCTGATGGGGCTCACGATGGTGGTCGGGATGGTGACCGAGCTCGTGATTTTCTATCTGAGCGAGTTGGATCTCGGCGCCGCGCTCGATCTCGCCACGTTGCGCGCGGCCGGTGTTCAACGTCTGCGCCCTATTCTGATGTCCGCGCTGATCGCGGTCCTCACCCTGAGCCCACTCGCGCTGGGGTTAAACCGGGAAGCGGGACTTCAGCAGCCGCTTGCGACCGCGATCATCTTCGGCCTCATCGCGGCGGTCCCGTTGGTGTTGCTCTTTCTTCCCGCGCTGACTTTCTTGTTGAGTGGTCGCGCAAGTCGCGACTTGCCAGTAGCGACATTCGAATGAATTGAGTAATCGCGGATCCTCGGCTCGGCGCTCAGACGCGAAGATAATTTCTCCGCAAAGTTGAAAGCCGCGCGCGACCGCCGGCGATTAGGGCGAGCAGCCGAGCGTCACCCGCACCGTCCATGTGCGTCTCCAAACCGAACACCGTGTCTTCGCGGGCAAGGTCCGTGAACGTGCCGAATAGGCGGTCCCAAATGCTGAAAACATCGCCGTAGTTTTTGTTGGTGGTGGGCATCTCAAAATGATGATGCGCGTGATGCAGGTTCGGCGTGATGAACAGCCACCCCAAAATCCGCGCCGCGCGCGGCGGCAAGCGAACCGCGGTGTGCGCACAGAGATTGGATGCGGTGTCGGCGATTTGCCGCAGCATAAGAATTTCAACCGAGGCCCCGCACAGGAAAACCCAAAGAATCAGGAAGCAGTTGCGGATAAACGTTTCGCCGGGATGCTCGCGCACGGTGGTCGAGACATCCACGGCTTGGTCGGTGTGATGCACCAGATGGAAACGCCAGAAGGGCGCCACGTGATGCATCGTGACGTGATACACATAATCGAGCAGATCGAGCACCACGAACATCAACCCGTACTTGATCAAAGGGTCCTCGGCGTCTGGCAAAAGGTAAACGAGGCCCCAGTGGTGATGTGTCGTCCAAACCGCCACGCAACCACAGAGCACCATCATCACGATCTGAATGGGCAGCGCCGACACGATGAAGAGCGAGTTTAGCGAACTATGTCGCCACTTCACGGCGATCGATTGCGGAAATGTCTTGGTCTCGGCTGCCCATAAGGCGGCGATAATCAGCGCGAACCAAAACATTTGGGTCGAAGTCTGGTGTGCAAATAAATAGTGGGCGACGTCGTTAAAGATTAGGTTTACTCAGTATGCGGGATGGGTTATTGACTCGGGATTAACGCCGGACATGACAGGCAGGCCACTTTCTTAGAGTCAGGGGAGTTTTGGAAGACGAAGCCGCGACGATATCACATTCCCGGCCGAAGGGCGCCTTTCAGTCTTGGCTTATAACCGTGGCGGTGGGGTGGCCGTCATGCCCCAAAGTTGTAAAGGGCAGAGTGGTGACTGATCACCATGCCATTCATCTCAGCGACAGGGTCGACCCTGTATCACCGTAACAAAATCGCAGTTAGGAGTAATCCAATCAACAAGCGCAACACCTTTGTTCGCACCCTGGCCGTGATGTGCGCGATCGTCGCGGCCACGAGTCGAGCGGATGCCATCACGCCCCCGGTGTCGACAACGCCTGCCGCAAAAGCGTCGGGATCAAACCTGCCAGCCTGTGGTGCGCCGCCTGCCGAGACGCCACTGCAAACGGAGCAGGGCTCCGCTGGTGTCATGTACAACTTTGCCGAGCACCCCACGTCGATTCGCGCGGTCGCGAAGAAATTGCTAGGCGCCGCGGTCGATGCCTCGGCTGAGGCACAAAAAGGCGGCTGTCGCGGACCCTGTGGTCCGGAACAAACCCCCAATATCGTATTCAGAGTGGCGCCTGTCACTCTGTTGCCGAAAACCGAACAGCAGCCCCTCTGTGTTCGTCTGGCGGACGAGACCGGTAAGCGACCGTTGAAATACGGGTTACACGAATTCTCAAGCATCGAGAAGTTCGATGCCTGGATCATGCAGTTCTCTCAAGGCTTGGGCGCGGATGGCAAGTTGCTTTATCAACAATGCGGTGGAAACTGTGATCCGAGCTATACCTTCATCATCGCGCCGGGCAAATCCGGGCTGAAGGTCAACACCGAGGTCTATTGCGGCTTTACCCGCGATCGGAAGAACGAGATGTTTAACCTGTCGACGGCGTTGCGTCCCCAATGCAAACAAGCGCTGCGTTGAGGCGCCTTCGTCGCG
>JAYUEZ010000036.1:0-2838 GCA_043738965.1 Gammaproteobacteria bacterium | reverse complement strand
ACCATCTCGCCAAGTAAGGATCGCGCGAGCTCCTCCGGGGGACGCCCGGCTACTTGGACGCTTTTACGGCCGAATTCCTTTGAGGTGACGGTTATCAGCCCGTCGACGATTCCGTACACGGCAGCATAAGTCGTGCCGTCACGCTCTAACGTTACGTTTTGTTTTTTCATATCGCCCCCTTTGCCTTGAGTGTAGACCAAGGATTCGACCGTGGAGAGTTGACCGCCCGTTAGCGTCGGACTCGGTCTACGTGCGTACGCCGGACGGCGGCGGTGTTTGGCATGACTTCTATCGCTTGCCTTGAACCGGCGTATCTCCTTAGCTATTGTAAAAAATAAGCTCGCGATGGGCGAAACCGCCGGCGCGTCGCGCGCCACGAGATGGGTTTTGACCGCTAATGGAAACCTTGGCAGATTCCTGAAAACCACCCCCGTCGGCGCCGAATTCGCCAAGCCTGCTTGCGCGAATGAGAATCCGAGGCCGCTACTAACCAAGCCGAGCATCGTAGGAATGTCGCTTGCTTCAAACGCGACTTTCGGCTGAAACCCATGCGACGGTGGATTGCGGAAAAAACCGATATCGAGCCGACCCTGCATCAACTCGGCGATCTGCGCCGCGGATCGCGATCCCGCAATTTTTCCCGTGCCGGATGACATCCATCTAGATCGCCCAAACTCAGACGCGCATCTGTCGTTCGGCGCTGGCATTCACCGCTGTCCGGGAGAAGATCTCGTGAACGTCGAATTCGAGTGTTTGGTCCACGGACTGTTGTCGCGCTTCACCCAGCGTCGACCAGGACCGACCCTCCTAGTACGGCAGACGACGCCATTACTGCAAAACGGCTATGTGTCGTTGTCGTTGCGGTTCATTCGTTAGCCGAAGCCCTGGCAACTAGGTGCTTGAAGACGCCATTCGCATTGCGCACGCACCCGTAACTTGGCAAGATTCTCTCGACTCACTGTCGAGCCTGTATCTACCGGAGTTTCTTCATGAAGCAAACATTAAACTGGCGTCTATTGGTCATTGCGCTTTTGATCAGCATGACCAGCGGGCAAGCCCGCGCCGCCGATGATCCTGCCGCCCTCGTCGTTAAAGACTTCATCGCATCTTGGCAAACTTTCGACATCGACAAAATCATGTCTTACGTTGCTGATGATTGTTATTACGCGAACGAACCGTCGTTGACCGGCGCAAATCCGGTGCTAATAGGTCGGGTAAAAATGCGCGAGTTCCTGGCGCCATTTTTCGTACGCGACCCGCTCATCGTGCCGTTTAAATTCCATACCGAAATTAAAGACATGATCGCGGGCGGCGGTGGCGTCGTCATTCAGCGCGTGGACAATTTTCAAATCGCCAATGGAAAATTTGCCGTCAAGGTAGCCGGGATTTTCAAAGTAAAGGATGGAAAGATCGTCTACTGGATGGATTACTTCGACGGCGGGGCCTTCGGGCCGATATCGACCTTGATGTCCAATCTTGCAAAGAAATAGCGGAACCCCCGTCGCCAAGAGTTCGAGAAATTGTCTGCGGTAGGCCGGCAATTTTCAAATGCTAATGTGACCGTGAAGAGTCCCATCGCCTAGGGGCTAGGCGCGTACCTGGCGCCGCGCGCGGTAGATGGCGTGCATCAGCCGTGGGAAGCCGAGTGCGCCGTTGATGATCGCAGCGGTTTTGACCCCCCCCATCATGGCACCCATGATGCCGAGTGACATGGTGTCCGTGCCCGTGAGGTAGAGATTACGTACCGGCGTGCGCGCCCGCGTCCACGATTGCCCGATGCGCCCCGGGATCGCGGGCAGACCGTAGAGCGATCCACGTGGGCTCGCTTGAAACGTTTCAATAGTCAGCGGCGTTGAGACCTCAACGTAATCGATCGACGCACGAAAGCCTGGGAAGCGCGCTTCGACGCGTGCAAGGAGGGTGTCGGCGATGAGCTGTTTGTAAGCCTCGTAATCTGCGCCGCGGTGTTTCCACCGAGAGTCGCTCCAACGGGCGAAATCTTGATATTTCACGAAGCTGATAATTTCCGCCGTATGGGCGCATGCCGCGGGATTCTTGAGCGACGGAAATGACAGATAACAGACTTCGGTCCAGGCGCTTTTGGTAGCGTACCGGTCGTGATCATAATGACTGAACAGCCAGTAGTTTTCGCCGCGGAACCCGAGATCGGCTGGCGAGGTTTTGAATCCTATATAGACCGTGACGGCGCTCATTCCGGGTTTAACCGCAGCGAGATCGGTACGGAATGGAATCGCTACGTCCGCGGGTATGAGTCGCAAATAGGTATTCATGGCGCCAGCGTCTGAAATGATGATCGGCGCGAAGTATTCGCGCGGTGCGCGTGTAGGCTTGTAGGGATCACTCACTCGCACACCGCAGGCGCGATTGTCGCGTATGAGGATTTTGTCCACGCGACTACGGGTTAGTACGGTTCCACCGGCGGCCTCGATCACCGGCCGCATGGCGGCGAAAATTTGGCGCGCGCCGCCCACCGGGAAACTACCGCCACCAAGATAGTGCCGAGCGATGAGCGCATGAATACCGAAGCAGCTCTGGGCAGGTGTCAATCCGTAATCACCCCACTGTGAAGCGAGTAGCGCTTTCAGCTTGGCGTCGGCGAATTGTCGATCGAGATAATCGCGTGTAGTCATGCGCGTTTCAGCGCCGAACAACGCAAAGGCGTGATTAACGAGCGAACGTGCCGGCCACGGCAGTATCTCGCTCATGTGCGCCGCCGTATACCACGCCGCCGCGGACCGAATATCAGTGAAATAGCGTTCAATCGCCGGTGTCTCGTGCGGGAAGAGCGCGGCGAGCGTGCGTTTATATTCAGCTTCG
>JAYUEZ010000035.1:0-2847 GCA_043738965.1 Gammaproteobacteria bacterium | reverse complement strand
TCGCGACTTGAACAAACAGGGTTTCCTGCCGCGTGTGGCGCGCGTGCGAGCGGCGTTCGCCCGGGGATTGCAGCGCTTCGAGGGTCGTTAAGCGCTTGAGAGAGGAATGGGATGGTGGGCTTAACATGCCGGCTTGTCCTCGATTTTCTCGTAAACCTTGCTCTGGTTACGGACTCACGGCGGTTATCGTCGCGTCAATCTCGCACCCAGACTGTGACGTCCATTCGCTTTTCGCACATCGGGCGATCGACCAAGTTGCGATCGCTGACGCAGGATGTCGCGACACGCTATCGGCGGCAGTGCGGGTGTTCGCGATCGAGGAAAGGTTAGTAAGTGTTACAGCTCTCTAGCGATGAATAGCCGAAATCAACTCCGGCCAACGCGTAAAGCTCCCCTCCGTCACCATCGTCATATACAGCGACACGCGATCGAGCAAACCGTTATAGCGCTGCCGCATCAAGGTGCCGATTTCGTCCGGTTTGCCGATAACGGCGACTTCTTCCAACAACGCGTCCGGGACAAGGCGGACCATTTCGTCCATTTTACCCTCGCGCATCAAGCCCCCCAATTGTTTACCAAGGTCGTGGTAGCCGTGATATTCGAGCACTGCCGAGTAACTCGGCGTTGAACCGTAGAAGGACACTTGTTTACGTACCATCGCGGTCATCGCGCTGCGCTCACTTTCGGTATCGCCGGTGATAACAAACACTGGCGAATATAATTCCATATCGGCAACCGTAAGCCCACGCGTGCGCGCGCCCTCGTCAAGCGCCGGCCGCACCACGTCGCGGAGATAGCCCGCTGAATGCATCGGATGCACGTGAAAGCCGTCGGCGACTTCGCCCGCCGCACGGCACATGCGAGGATTTACACCAGCGAGATAAATCGGGATCTTGGGATGGTCGACCGGACCGGGATCGAAAAACGGATTGATTAATTTGAATTGATAAAACTGACCTTGATAATTCGGCCGCGTCTGGTTTTGAAAGGTATCCCATATCGCTCGCACGCAGCGGATGTAATCGGTGACACGTGCGGCAGGATGCTCGAAGGCGGCTGAAAAGCGTCGTTCAACGTGCGCGCGGACTTGAGTGCCCAGGCCTAACCGAAAACGACCTTTCGAATAGCGCTGTAGATCCCACGCGATTTGCGCTGTTGAAAACGGCGTACGCGCGAACGCCACGGCGATATTGGTGCCGATTTCAAGCCTGGTGGTCGCCGCTGCGGCATAGGCCAGCGGAAAAAACGCATCGTTGGTGGCTTCAAAGGTCCACGCGCAATCAAACCCTAGTGCTTCCATCTCACGCGCACGCGTCGCGATTGTGTCCGGCATCGCGGCCGGCATCAGACTATCGATCTTCATGATATTTCCTCAGACGAGAGTAGTTCGAAATAGTAAACCTCGACACAGCGATGCCGCATTAAAACGCTTCCGCGGCCAGCGCCATCAGATTCTCCGCGCCCGCCTCGACCCGCGCGCGATGCACGGCGGTTTCCGCGATGACGTGCGAAAAGAAATACCGCGCGGTGGCGAGCTTGTTAGTATAAAACGCTGCCTCGCCGCTACCTGCGGCGAGAGTTGCAGTGGCCACTTTAGCCATTTGCAACCACATATACCCAAGCGCAACCAAACCCAGCAGATAAAGATAGGCCATCGAGCCGGCCCCAGCGTTGTCCGGTTTCATCAACGCATTACGCATCAACCACTGCGTCGCACCCTGCACATCGTCGAGCGCACGTTTCAATCCTTCGGCCAGCGGCGCCAATTGCTGATCAGGCGCCGTTTCGGCGATCAAGGCGCCGACTTGACTTAGGAATAGTCGCAAGGCCCGCCCGCCATTCGCCGCGAGTTTGCGCCCCACTAAATCTAGCGCCTGCACGCCATTAGTCCCTTCATAGATCATCGCAATTCGCGCGTCGCGGACAAATTGTTCCATGCCCCATTCACGCACATAGCCATGACCGCCGAAACATTGCTGCGCGTTGGTGGCATTCAGGTACCCTTGATCGGTGAAATAGCCCTTAATGACGGGGGTGAGTAGACCGACTAAATCGTCCGCCGTTTGCCGCTCCTCGGGTGTCGCCGCCGCGTGGGCTAAATCGACCAACAAGGCGCCCCACAGGGCCAACGCGCGGCCACCTTCGTTGAAAGCGCGCGCGTTCATCAGCATCCGGCGGACATCGGGATGCACGATGATGGGATCGGCCTTGCCCGCCGCGTTCTTCGGTCCCGTCAACGCCCGCCCCTGTAAACGCTCGCGGGCATAAATCACGGCGTTCTGATACGCGACTTCGGAGACCGCGAGGCCCTGCAAACCCACACCCAAACGCGCTGCGTTCATCATGATGAACATCGCGCGCATGCCCTTTTCTTTCTCGCCGATCAAATAGCCGGTGGCGCCGTCATAGTTCATGACACAGGTGGCATTGCCGTGAATGCCCATCTTCTGCTCGAGCGCGCCGCAGCTAACCGCATTGCGCGCGCCCAGCCCGCCATCGTCATTGACCAAGAATTTGGGCACGACGAAGAGCGAAATGCCTTTGACGGTATCTGGCGAATCCGGCATCTTGGCGAGCACCAGATGAATGATGTTGTGGCTTAAATCATGGTCGCCGGCGGAAATAAAAATTTTGGTGCCGGTAATCCGATAGGTCCCGTCAGCCTGGAGTTCAGCCTTGGTGCGAAGCAGACCTAAATCAGTCCCGCAATGCGACTCTGTCAGATTCATCGTGCCGGTCCACTGGCCCGAGATCAGGTTCGGCAGATAGCGGCGCTTCAGCTGCTCCGAACCGACGGCGGTGATCGCCGCAATCGCGCCCAAGGTCAAGCCGGGATACATCGTGAAC
>JAYUEZ010000034.1:0-2854 GCA_043738965.1 Gammaproteobacteria bacterium | reverse complement strand
CCTTCAGCGGCAGCTCGGCGAATGTGATCAACAATCACATTCCGCTCGATCCGATCTTGAGCGGCGCCTTAACGCTGACCAAGACCACCCCGCTAGTGAACGTCACGCGTGGCGATCTGGTGCCGTACACCATCACCGCGCGCAACAATCTCGGCTCAATGCTGCCGAATATTGATCTGCGCGATCAAGTGCCGCCCGGCTTTAAGTATCGCCTTGGCTCGGCGAGTTTGAACGGCGTGCCGCTCGAACCTGTCGTCGAAGGCCGCGTTTTGACGTGGCGCAATCAAAGCTTCGCCGCCAACGAAACCAAGATTTTGAAGTTGATCCTGGTGGTCGGCACCGGAGTGGGCGAAGGCGAATACATCAACCAAGCCGTGGCGTTGAATGGTCTCGCGAACGCGCAGGTATCGAACCTCGCCACCGCCAGCGTGCGCGTGGTGCCCGACCCGACGTTTGATTGCTCCGATTTAATCGGCAAGGTGTTCGACGATCGCAATGTGAACGGCTATCAAGACGAGGGCGAACCCGGGATCCCGAACGTGCGCATCGCGACGGTTAATGGTCTGCTCGTCACCACGGATGACCAGGGTCGATTCCATATCGCGTGCGCCGCGATCCCACAGGCCGATCACGGCTCGAACTTCGTGATGAAAGTAGATACGCGCACCTTGCCGACAGGTTATCGCATCACCACCGAGAATCCGCGCGATGTGCGTCTGACGCGCGGCAAGCTGACCAAGATAAACTTTGGCGCCGCGCTCCATCAAGTGGTGCGCATCGAAGTCAGCGACGCGGCGTTTGCGGCCGGCGGCACCGACCTCAAACCGGAATGGACTCAGCAAATCGAGCAATTGCTGATAAAGATTAAAGAACATCCATCGGTGATCCGCGTGGCCTACCGCACCCGCGACGAGGCGGACGAGTTAGTCAAGAAACGCAGCGCGGCAGTGGTTGCCGACCTTCAGCAGCGGTGGGAGGCAGCGCATTGCTGCTACCCGCTGACGGTCGAAGTGGAAGGCCAGGGGGTGTTGCCGTGAAGCCGCGGTTCGTGTTCGCGGCCGCGGTGATTGCTGCGTTCAATGTCGGCGGCGTCCGCGCGGAGGATCATCTGCGCGGCAATGTGGTCGACTACAGTCGAACCTTTACGCACCGTGTGACACCCAATACCGAGAGCCCGAATCCAAAGACCGACGATCTCGCGCCATTCCGTATCACCGTCGATGGCGTGCCGCTCAACACCACCGGCGAGCGAGCGCCGGACACCCAGCGCCAGGCCGATGTCGCGCTGGAAAAGGCCAACATCCAGATCAAATTCGATCCGCTGCAAGTGAAGCCGGCACTGAATGTATGGGCGTACCCGAACGCGGTCGCGCGCGGCGCGCCGGTTGAGTTCAATGCCTATGCAAACTACGCGGCGTGGATCAAACGCGCTGAAGTGCGCTTGTTTAATGCGGATGCGCAAACCGCGCAGGCGCCACTACAAGTGCTGCCGCTTGATTTCACTCGCGGCACGCAGTGGGCGACGCCAGCGGATGCGCCTGATCGTCTCACGTTCGTCTTACGTGTTTACGACGCGGCTGGGCACTTCGATGAAACCGCGGCCAAGGAACTGGTGTTGGTTGATCATCCGCGTCCATCGAGCGACGCCGAAGATCCGGCGCGAGAACGTTTAATCGGTTGGGGCGAGAACAGTCTCCGCCTGTCGAATATCTCCGTGCATGGCGGCACCGTCACGGTCAGTGGCGCCAATGTCGGCACCGGGCTGCCGGTCTCGGCCTTTGATCTGCCAGTGCCGGTCGACGCGGCTGGCAAATTCGCGATGCGCCAAATTCTGCCGCCCGGCCCCGCCGAAGTCAGCGTGGCCGTGGCCCAGCCAGACGGATCGGTGGCGCGCTTCACGCGCAGCCTGTCGATTGCCGACGACAGTTGGTTCTATGTCGCGATGGCCGATCTCACCGTCGGCGAAAACAACACGCGCGGTCCGGCCGAACTCGTGACCGCCGATACACAACACTACGACGGCACGGCCTATGTCGATGGGCGAACCGCCTTTTATTTGAAAGGCAAGATCAAGGGCAACTATCTGCTAACCGCGAGCGCCGACACCCGCGAGCAACCGATTGAGGATCTGTTCCGTAACTTCGCATCGAAAGATCCGCGCTATGTGTTGCGCCGGATCGATCCCGATCGCTACTACCCGGTGTATGGCGACGACAGCACCACCGTCGACGATGCGCCAACGCAGGGTAAGTTTTATGTGCGGATCGATCGCGGCGACTCGCATGTGATGTGGGGGAATTTCCGCACCCAGTGGACCGGGACTGAACTGTTGCAGTACAGCCGCGCGCTTTACGGCGGCAATATCTACTGGAAGAGTGAGCAGGCGACGAGCTTCGGCGAGCGCCAAGCCGAAGTGAATCTGTTCGGCGCCGAGCCGGGCACGCAGCAATCGCGCGAAGAATTCCGCGGCACTGGCGGCTCGCTCTATTACCTGCGGCATCAAGACATCACGCAGGGTTCGGAACGCGTGTGGGTGGAAGAACGCGATCGCGATTCCGGCTTGGTCTTGCAGCGTCACGAGATGCTGCCGGCGCAGGACTACGATGTGAACTACATCCAAGGCCGCGTGATCCTGCAGCGTCCGTTGTCGTCGACATCTGATGGCACGTCGCTGGTGCAGACCACCGCGCTGAACGGCAATCCACTGTTTCTGGTGATTAACTACGAATACGTGCCGGGTTTGAATGCGCTGAACGATCTGGCCTACGGTCTGCACGCGCACGATTGGATCAACGATCATGTCGGCGTCGGCTTCACTGGCTATCGCCAGGAAACAGGCACCAATAAGCAGACG
>JAYUEZ010000033.1:0-2860 GCA_043738965.1 Gammaproteobacteria bacterium | reverse complement strand
CTTAGTCCAGCGCCGTGCCCCTTACGTTCACTTTTCGCTCTCAGCAGGGTCGACTGACCAACACACCACTGTCGTTAAGCGCTGCGATTTTCCCGGCGTTATAACCCAGCACCCGACTTAGAATCTCCGCGTTGTGCTCACCGAGCAGTGGCGCGTCGATCGCGGGTAGTTCGGGTTGCGCCGAGAACCGGAACGGAAACCCGGGGATATCGATCTCACCCAAGATGCGGTCGGGTACCGAAGGAATGAGGCGCGCCGGATCACCCACCGGCGCGCTCTCGATCTTGATAATCTCGGCGCCAAGCTCGGTCATCAGACGGGTGATGCCGGAGCCCGCGACATCCTGCGTAAAATCGAGCACACGCACGCCGTCTAACAACATAGTCGGGCTCCTCATTCAAACCGCTTAACGGCACTGTAGCGCGCAATGGGGGTCGGATGAAAATATCAGGCTATGCTATGGCCTCTATTCGCACTGTGAGTCGCGCCATGCACGAGCCTTCGCCACCCGCCGCCGCACCAGCGCTGAAAACCTACACCGGGCGCGCGGCTTTTTTATCGTTACTTGCGTCGGAAGGTATCGACGTCATGTTTGGGAATCCCGGCACCACCGAGCTTGCGATCATGGAGGCGCTGTCGGCGCAATCGCAAATCGAGTACGTATTGGGCTTACAGGAAGCCGTGGTCGTCGCGATGGCCGACGGTTATGCGCGCGCCTCGGGCCGGCTCGCCGCGTGCAATGTGCATGTGGCGCCGGGCCTCGGCAATGCGATGGGTTCGCTCTTCAACGCCAAGTTCTATGGTTCACCGGTGCTCATCACGGCTGGGCAGCAGGAGCAGGGTTTCGGTCTCATGGAGCCGATGCTGTACGCGCCGTTGGTCCCGATCGCGCAATCCTGCGTGAAGTGGGCGACCGAAGTCACGCGCGTGCAAGACTTACCCCGCATCGTGCGGCGCGCAGCCAAAGTCGCGACGACCGCGCCGACCGGACCGGTTTTTATCAGTCTTCCGGGTGACATTCTTGATAGTCGCGCCGAACTCGATCTTGGCCGTTCAACCCGTGTCGATACCGCGACTCGACCGTCGGATGCCGCACTCGAGCGGCTCGCGGAGGCGCTGCTCGGTGCGCGCAACGCCGTCATCATCGCCGGTCACGAATTGGCCACCACCGATGCGCTTGCCGAAGCGGCGGCCTTCGCGACGGCGCTGGCGCTTCCCGTTTATCAACAAACCGTCCCGTCAGCCGCGCATTTTCTCTCTGAACACCCCACTTACTGGGGGCCGATTTCGCGCAGTCAACCGCAAGTGCGCGAAACATTGGCCGCGCACGACATGCTCATTTTGCTTGGCTGCGATCAACTCCGCATGGCGGTTTTCCATCAAGTGGATCCGATGCCTCCGGGCATGCGCGTGGTACAGCTCAGCGAGCGCGATTGGGAACTCGCCAAAAATTATCCAGCGGAGTGCGCGATCAAAGCCAATGTGAAGGAAACGCTGCGCGCGCTGTTGCGCGTGCTCGACACGAAGCTCGACGGCACGCGAAAAGAAGAAAACGCGCGCAAGCTGCGCGAACTTGCGAAAAACAATTGGAGCGTCAGGCGTGAACGTGCGCGCGAGGAGGCCTTGAAGTTGGTTGACGTACGGCCAATCGAACCGCGGCATCTGATGCTACGACTAACCGACGTGCTGCCACGCGATGTCGTGGTGGTGGAGGAGGGGCTGACGTCAACCGCGTCCCTACTCAATTTCTTGCCGTTCCGCGATGCCCAGGGATTTTTTGGTTTGGCGAGTGGCGGCATTGGATTTGCGATGGCGGGAGCGATTGGGATCAGCCTCGCGCTGCGTGATCGCCCGGTGGTTGCGGTGGTTGGAGACGGCAGCGCGATGTACAGCATTCAGGCACTATGGACCGCCGCACATCTGAAGCTGCCGATCACCTATGTGATTCCGAATAACCGTGGTTATCGGATATTGAAAGAACGGATGAAGTCGTTGCGCGGTAGTGAGCAGTTCATCGGCATGGACTTCCACGATCCGGAGATCGATTTCGTCACGTTGGCGCAATCCTTAGGGGTGCCGGCGCGACGCATTACCGATCCGGCGGACGTTGGGCCGGCGCTTAAAGCAGCCATGCAGCGCGGTGGACCGAGCTTATTGGACGTTGCCGTCGCGGAGGGTTTTTAGAGTTATCGGGTCTCAGCGTCGCCCCAGCAACAAATCTTCCCCTTCTCCCGCAAGGGGAGAGGGGGAAGAGTGCTTAGCTTAGGCGTGGAAGAATTTCCAGGCCCAAATGGCGCATACCGTCGTTTGTATCGTGAAGAGGGTCGCGCGAACCAGCACCATGGGAACACTGGTCGAGATCATGTGAACCACGGACTGACCCACGCGCGACCACAGTACCCATGCCGCCATGCCGTCCGTGATCGCGGTCTGGCTGGTCACCAGGGAGTACAGTAGGAACGAGGCTGGAATGGCGAGGTTTTCGATGGTGTTGCCGTGCGCGCGGGTGACTCGATAACCAAACGGCTGCATATCGCGGCCTTCGTGTTCAAAGCTGTTGAGCTTTTTGCCGTCTTTCATTGACGCCGACATGCGCACGACTAACAAGATCACGGTCATGACGATGGCCCAGGTTGCGAGACCCAGGACCGCACAGGCGGTAGTACTCATAAATCTCCCCTTTAGCTTTTTGTATAAGAATGAGCGCCGGGTGGGCGCTCGGCCCAAGCATAGGTGAAGAATCGACCGCGGTCGATGAGACGAATGACCGATCTTAGGCCTTACGCGCTGCCGCGGCGCGGGTCAGAAATTGCAAAATCCAGCGGGCGACCAGGACAGAATCCACGGGGAGATCGTAAGT